>CAMNMM010000121.1:0-3509 GCA_946544655.1 uncultured Caryophanales bacterium
CAACGAAGAAAATGATCGTTCCTTAGTGTTATCTTTTAATATCCTTAATAAGGACCTCCTTATTATGGGGGACGCCCCTAAATGGATTGAAAATAAAATCATGGATGATTATGAGACGATTCCATGCGATATTTTAAAACTTGGTCATCATGGTTCAGATACATCTTCTTCTGATAGATTTATTCAGTATACAAGTCCAGAAATTGCGATTGTTTCATGTGGTAAAAACAATAGATTCGGCCATCCTTCTAAAAGCGTTATCGATACTTTAAATAAATATCACATTCCAATAAGAAGAACAGATTTAGAAGGAACAATTACATACAAACAATTCAATTAAATAGAAAGGAAAAAGCAAATGGCTTTTAAAATATATTTCAATAAGAAATCACGCCACCCATCTATTTCGTTAAGTGGCAAAGATAAAACAAGATGGGAGAACATGGAGATGACACATCATCCCACAAAAAGAAACTCATATATAGACATCGTATGTGTTTCGTCTAATGGCTATTCAAAATCGTATGTCAGAAAGTATATCCGCAAAGATGGTTATGGGGCTAAAGGAAGAAAACTAAAACAAATAAAAATGAGTGACTCTTCTGAAGCATCAGTTAAAAACTATATTAAACAAAAGCACAAAAAAAGATGATGGCAATCTGACTAATCAGTTTGATTCTCCATTTAAGGATCTCACATCATCTGCATATTTTATAACACAATTGAAATAGAAATTAAAGCATTTATAAGTTTTAACAACAATGTGTAGTTACAAAATATAAAATATTTTATAATAGTTTCATGATTTATCTTATTAATGGCAAACAAAACATTCGTTTAAAAAGCCAGATGAAAAGCATTATCAAAGATTCCATTAAGGAAATCGATGCGATGAATTTCGTCAAATTTGATGCTTCTTTAACACAAATCCAAGAGATTATGAGTGAAGCTAACTATATGCCTTTAGGCTATGACAAAAAGGTTGTGGTTATTGATTCGCCATATTTCTTAATGAAAGAAAGAACTAAATCAAAGATTGAAAGTGAACAAGACTATCAAACTTTATTAAATTATTTAAACCAACCAAACCCTGATGTTGATCTCATCTTTTTAGTGAATACCGCGGAAAAGGAAATCGATAAAAAGAACGAGAATTATCAGTTAATAGAAAAAAACGGCAAAGTCATTACCGTCGCGGAACCTAAACAAGAGCAGTGGAATGACGTCGTGAAACAATACTTCACCTCTAAATGGCCTAGCACTGTCATAGACAGTGATGCGGTCGTGGAATTAGGTAGAAGAACTGAAGGAGATTACGCTTCATTATTTAATAATGGTAGTAAACTCGCTCTTTATACTGATCACATTACATTTAACGATGTCACAAAGATGGTCACTAGACCACTAGAAGAAAACTCTTTCTTATTATTTAACTATCTCGTTGATGAAAAGAATATGGAAGCAGTTGCTTTATTTAGAGATTTAAAGACTAGCAATGTTGAACCTGTGACTTTAATTAGCATGGTCGCTAATCAGTTTAGATTATTAAATAGAGTCTCATATTTAGCCAGACACGGCTATCAACCAGAAGATATTGCTAAAGAATTAAATATCAATCCAATAAGAGCGAAAATCTTAAGAAAGAATAGTTTTGTTGTCTCTGGCAAACGTGTTTTACAAACTTTAGAAGATTTATATCAATTAGATAAACAAATTAAAAGCGGTCTTGTGGACCGCTATTACAGCTTTGAGCTATTCCTAATTAATTTCAAAAGAAAATAATTATCTAACGGAATTCACTAAACGTGAAAGTTCGCCTTTTTGTCTAGCAGCAGTGTTCTTGTGTTGAATACCATCGCTGACGGATTTATCGATTAAACGGAAAGCCGCATTCATTAATTCTTCGGCCTTAGCTAAATCTTTTGCTTCAACGGCTAATCTGACTTTTTTGATGGCAGTACGGATAGCGCTTTTCGCGGAAGCGTTTCTTTGACGAGCTTTTTCGTTAGTTTTGATACGTTTGATTTGTGATTTTATGTTAGCCATAAAGTTACCTCTTTCTTAGTGCCGAGTGTAATATTACCAAAACTCGACAAATAATGCAATTATTTATTATACGCTTTTATTATTTTTGTTTAAGTAAGCGCGCAATTTCTTCAACGAAGTCGTTGACACAAGTGAGTTTGCCATACTGTTCTTCAGGCACTTCAATGTCGAAGTAACGGTCGACTTCTTGCACTAATTCAACATAGTTCATGGAGTCACCACCTAAGTCATTAATCCAGTGATCTTCATCATCAATCTTGAATGTTGGTAAGACTAAGATCTTGGAGAAAAGTTCTCTTACAGGTGGGAGAATATTCTTAATCGCTTCTTCAGATAATTTTCTTGTCTTAGAAGAAACTTTCTTAGAATTAATGAGAACATATTTGTTAGAACCATTTTCGATTTCTTTCTTAATCGCAAAACGTTTAACTTTCATATTGTTCGCCATAGGTAAGCGATTCTTTGCTAAATAAATAGCGTCGATCTTTGTGTCATGTGGAAGCTTGATAGCTTTAATCGTGGCTTCTAATTCTTTTAAGGCTTCTTCACTTGTCTTATCATCGAGTTCTAAGACTAAGACGATGTCTTCATGAAGGGCTTTATCTTTATTAACAACACCTAAAACTGACAAGTTTGTGACATTTGGTAAATCTTTGAAGTAAATTTCAAGTTCGTCTGGGAAGATGTTTTCACCGTTCGCGTTAATGATGACATCTTTCATTCTACCTTTCATGATGTAACCAGTTTCAAATTTATTAACGATATCACCTGTATGGAAATAACCTTTATCTAAAACAGTTTCTTTTTCTACACCAGCGATAATTTCTCTAATGTGAATTGTAGGTGATTTAATTAAGAGTTCGCTATCCGCTTCATTAACTTTGTATTCAACACCGTTAAGAGGTTTACCGATATAACCGTTTAATCTTTGTTTAACATCTGGAGAAAGTTCAACAGAAGTAACGCCAACTTCAGTCATACCATATCCGTTATATAAAGGATAGCCTAAACCATTGATTGCTCTTAATGTTTCATTAGAGAGATAGCCGCCACCAGAGATACAGTATTTAACGTGTTTACCTAAGATCATACCTTTAATCTTATCAGCGACAATCTTCTTAGAAGCAAAGCCTGCTTCTTCAGCGCTCATTTCACCTAAGTTATAAGCCATCATCTTTTCTAAAAGCTTTTGTTTGTCTTCATTTTGCATAGCAAACTTACGTTTAATAGATAAGGCTAAGGAATCCCAGAATAATGGAACACTATAGACGTGAGTAATGCCAGTCTTTTGGCAAATTGATAATAAATCGCTTGGAGTATTGCTCTTTGGGAACACTAAGGTTGTGCCATAGAAGGTATACCATAAGAAGACAGCGACAAAGCCAAAGATGTGGTGGAATGGAATCATTGCTAAGATTTTAATTTGACCAACTTTCTTTGGATACATAATGGTCATGCTTTCT
>CAMNMM010000122.1:0-3504 GCA_946544655.1 uncultured Caryophanales bacterium
CTTGGATAGATAAGGCGAGGTTTTTGATGTGGCTACCGGCATCATTGATGTAATATTCCTTAGTCACATCATAACCAGCGAAATCTAAGATACGAGAAATGCTATCACCAATTGCTGCACCTCTAGCGGTACCAACGTGAAGAATACCAGTTGGGTTAGCGGAAACGAATTCCACATTAATTTTGAAATTCTTTCTTGGTGAACGACCATAATTATCGCCTTCAGTGATGATCTTATTTACGAAGGCTTGAAGTGAATCATGTTTCATAAAGAAGTTAATGAAACCAGGGCCCGCAATTTCGATTTTATCAATACCGTCTCTATTAATTTTCTCAATTAACATCGCGGCGACGTCACGAGGAGCCTTGCCGAATAATCTAGAAAGTTTCATCGCAACATTAGTGGCATAGTCACCATGAGCTTCATCTTTACTCTTTTCGATGACAATATCGTTAAGAGCGACTTCTTGACCAAGATCTAAAAGAGCTTTTTGGATTTTGAGTTTAATATTTTCAATAATGTCCATTTTATTCTCCTTTCTTTCTAAGCATGACAATGGCGTCCGCTTTGACGGCCAAGCCTTTACCGATATCATCAATACCTTCATTAGTTCCCGCTTTGACGGAAACATTCTCAATGGAAGTATTTAATAATAAACCTAAGTTGTTTCGCATTTCCATAATAAATGGTGCAAGTTTTGGTTTTTCTAATGTAATTGAGACATCAACGTTGTTGATTTCATAGCCTTTTTCATTCATCATAGCCACTACTCTTTTAACGATAATTGATGAATCAATATCTTTAAATTCTGGTGTACCTGGGAAATGTTTTCCTAAATCACCAAGAGCAAGAGCGCCTAAGATAGCTTCGCTAACAGCGTGATAAACCACATCTCCATCGCTATGTGCTTGTTCGCCCACGGGGCTAGGAACACATACGCCAGAGAGAATTAGTCTACGACCTTCAACTAGTCTATGAATATCAGTGGCAAATCCAATTCTCATATTACTTTTTCACATTAAAACGGAAGAACATAATGTCACCATCTTTTGGATAGTAACCTTTACCTTCTGTTCTAATCTTTCCCGCTTCTTTAACAGCGTGTTCGCTTCCGAGTTCATGAATGGCTTCATATGGATAGACTTCTGCACAAATGAAACCTTTTTGGAAATCGGTATGGATAACGCCAGCACATTCAGGAGCTGACATATTGTTTTTAAATGTCCAGGCACGGCATTCATCCGCACCAACAGTGAAGAATGTTGATAAATTTAATAATTTATATGTGGCTTTAATGACTTTTTCTAAGCCAGATTCTTTAACGTTAAGTTCCGCTAAATACTCTTTTCTTTCTTCTTCGCTTAATTCAGATAAGTCGCTTTCAATTTGAGCGGAAACTGGAATGACTTGATTGTTTTCGCTAGATGCATATTTCAAAACATCTTGATAGTACTTACAGTTATCTAAGTCCATCAAATCATTTTCGCCCACATTAGCGACATAAATAATTGGTTTATCTGTTAAAAGGTGATAGTTAACTTTACAATACGCAATTTGATCTTCAGTAAGTTTTGCTTTTCTAGCAGGTAAACCTTGTTCAAGAACTTCTTTTAATGGTTTAAGAAGACCCATTTCATAGATGGCATCCTTATCTTTAGCGATTCTTGCTTTAGCTTCGCTCTTTTCAATACGCTTATCAACAGTATCTAAGTCCGCCATAACGAGTTCGAGATTAATAATCTCAATATCTCTAATTGGATCAACGGATTCTTCAACGTGAACAATATCAGCGTTATCAAAACAACGAACCACTTCCACAATGGCATCGCATTCACGAATATTGGCTAAAAACTTATTACCTAAGCCTTCACCATTAGAAGCACCTTTGACTAAACCAGCAATATCAGTGAATTCCACAGTCGCTGGAATTTTTCTTTCAGGTTTAAAAATATTTGTTAAAAAATCTAATCTTTCGTCAGGAACGTTAACAACACCTGTATTTGGATTGATAGTCGCAAACGGATAGTTCGCTGCTTCAACGTGTGAATTGGTAATCGCGTTAAATAGCGTCGACTTTCCAACATTTGGTAATCCAACAATGCCTGCTTTTAATCCCATAATAGTGTTTTCCTCTTTTAGTGCGCTACCTATTATAAGGGATAAATGCTAAATTAACAAAACAAAATAAAATTTGTTTTATTGTTTAAGCGCTTCTATCGGATTAATTTTATTAATTCTCCTACTCATAAAGAAGCTAGAAATAATAGCGATAGAGAACGCTAGAGCAAACATTGGTAGGAAGGCTACTGGGTTAAAAGAAAAGTGAGAACCGGTCGATAAAGCATTGCCTATTTCCATATTGGCTAGAAATGAGAACATGAATAGTTCCACACTAGCGACCGCAAAAGAAATAAAGCATTGGATTAAGGAATGATAATAAAGAAACTTTCGACTCTCCTTTTTGTTAACGCCAATACATCTAGCTAGGGCGATATCTTTCTTTCCTTCCAAGATGTAGAGGTAATTACAAATTGTGAGTAACAGAATGGAAATAAGAGTAGCCACTGTAGAGAAGATGATGAGCACAATTGTGATATAAAAACACACTGTATCCACACTATCGTTTACATCGCAAAGAGGGTTAACAACATTATAATCAGGAAAGCCCTTTTTAAATAGACTTAAACTCTCATCAATCTTCTTTGGATCTTTTAATGAAAACGAGATTGAATTTGTTTGTAATTGATAAGCACTGATACCAATTTTGCACTGGTAAAAAAGTGAAGTCCAATTCTTCGTATGATATATACAATTCTTATTTGAATCTATAAGACCAGTGACTACGAGCGGCACAACTACATAGTCACTGATTACCCCTCCATTGTTTGTTAAAGCTTCCTTTCTAGCGGTCGTCACATAGATTGTTTCATTGATATCTTCTATACGACACTCCTTAGCGAAAGCCTTTGAAATAGCGATCTCGTTTAAGCCCTCTGGTTTAACGCCTTTTTGCAGGGTTTTTTCTTCAATATCTTCAAATCTAACCCCGTTTTGCAGACTTTTTGCGTAATTACCACTTAAAACACCATCTGGGAGGCTTTCCTCGAAAAAGCCGTCTTTGTTCTTGGATGTGAACTTATCCACTATTGCGGTTATCTGTTCCTCATCTTTTGAAAAATACATCGTTTTAGAAAAGCCCATCATCAGTGATTCTGGATAGATGAGGAATCCTGAACTATTTCCAAATATTGGTGAAGCAAGATTGCTATCGTTATTCATAAAGTAATCAACATGCCAGTTAGGAATATGGGCTACTGTATTTGTAAAGACATGGATGCGATCACGATCTTCAATTTTCTTTCCATAATAAAGCCATGGATAAAACATCTCATCTGCGATTTCAAAGATATATTTATCCATTTCTTTACTATTTAGAAATAGGTTAAGCATTTTGTCTCTATTTTCTTTTGCTTTTAGATAGTATATTTTCTTCATCACCCATGG
>CAMNMM010000123.1:0-3476 GCA_946544655.1 uncultured Caryophanales bacterium
TTCGATCATTGTACCGACATGGTATTTCATGTTAACACCAGCGGCTTTAATGACTTCGTCAGCAGTCTTAACAACGATAGCTTTAACGAACTTGAGTTCCTTAACATCTAAGGTTAATGGAATCATGATTTCTGGTTCGATATGATAGCCATGTTTCTTGCTAACTGCGATAGCAGCTTTAATAATAGCGCGGGTTTGCATTTCAGCGATTTCTGGATAAGAAACGTCTAAACGGCAACCACGGTGACCCATCATTGGGTTGAATTCGTGTAATTCATTGATACGTTTATGGATGGCTTCAACACTATGACCAGTTGCTGCACTTAATTCAGCAATCTTGTCTTCTTCTTGTGGTAAGAATTCGTGGAGAGGTGGATCTAATAAACGAACATTAACGTTGAGTTCGCCCATTTCTTCAAAGAGACCTTCGAAGTCTTTTTGTTGTAATGGTTCGATTTCTGCTAAAGCAGCTTTTCTATCTTCAACGTTATCAGCAAGGATCATCTTACGGAAGTGGAAGATTTTATCCTTATCGAAGAACATATGTTCAGTACGGCATAAGCCAATACCTTGGGCACCAAATAATTTAGCTTGGTGAGCATCTCTTGGTTGGTCAGCATTAGCGCGGACTTGTAATCTTCTAGCAGCATCAACCCAACCCATTAAGCGACCGAAGTCACCACTGGAGAGGTCTGGTGAAACTTTCTTAATATCACCAACATAAATGTTACCAGTAGAACCATCGATAGAGAAGACATCGTCTGGTCCATAGACTTTACCATTAATGGTAACTGTTCTTGCTTCTTCATTGATTTGAGCAGCGGCACAACCAGTGACACAGCATTTACCCATACCACGAGCAACAACAGCAGCGTGAGAAGTCATACCACCACGCATTGTGAGAATACCTTCAGAAGCGATCATACCGATTAAGTCTTCTGGAGATGTTTCAGCACGGACTAAGACAACTTTTTCACCAGCATTGTGTCTTGCTTCTGCTTCTTCAGCAGTGAAGGCTAATTTACCAGTACCAGCACCTGGGCCAGCTGGGTTACCTTTAGCAATTAATCTGTCTTTAGCAGGAGCTAAGTCATCTTTATCAAAGTTTGGTAATAAGAGTTTATCGAATGAAACTGGATCAATTCTTAAAACAGCTTCATCAGTAGTGATTAAACCTTCGTCAACCATGTCACAAGCCATCTTTAAGGCTGCAGCAGGAGTACGTTTACCACTTCTTGTTTGTAAGAAGTAAAGTTTTCCTTCTTCAACAGTGAATTCCATATCTTGCATATCGCGATAGTGGAGTTCCATGTTTTTAATTGTCTTGACGAATTGATCATAGACGTCAGGCATTCTTCTCTTTAATTCATCGATATGTAATGGGGTACGGATACCAGCGACGACGTCTTCACCTTGAGCATTTGGTAAATATTCAGCAGAGATAACTTTTTCACCTGTAGCAGCATTACGGGAGAAGGCAACACCTGTACCGGATGTTTCACCTTTATTACCGAACGCCATTGATTGAACATTAACAGCGGTTCCCCATTCATAAGGAATGGAATATTGCATACGATAAACGTTAGCACGTGGATTGTCCCAGCTTCTAAAGACAGCGGCGACAGCTTCCATTAATTGTTCTTTTGGATCAGATGGGAATTCTTCACCAAATGTTTCTTTGTAATATGCTTTGTAGCGTTTAACTAAGTCTTTTAATTGTTCAACATTAACTTCTGTATCGAGTTTATAACCGTTTTCTTCTTTTAATTTATCAAGCATCTTGTCCATAGCATCTCTTGGATGACCTTTGGCGATATTTGTAAACATAAGAATGAAACGACGATAAGAGTCCATTGCGAATCTTTCGTTACCGGTTTCTCTTGCTAAAGCAGCAGCAGTAACATCGTTTAAACCTAAGTTTAAGATTGTATCCATCATACCAGGCATACTCACGCGAGCGCCGGAACGAACGGAAACTAATAATGGGTTATGATCACCACCGAATTTTTTGCCGGTTTTCTTTTCAATACCTTCGATAGCTTCAAAAATTGCTTTTTGAACATATTCAGGAATTGTTTTTCCACTTTGATAATAAAGTGTACAAGCTTCGGTTGTGATTGTGAAACCTTCTGGCACTGGGACACCGATATGGGTCATCTCAGCTAAACCAGCACCTTTACCACCGAGAAGTTCTTTACCTAAGCCATAAGCTTCTTCGAAGGGGTAAACGTATCTTTTTTCTTGAGCCATATTTTTCCTCCTAATAGGCAATGTGTAAAGCGCAGTGCGCTCACACCAGCGATACTATCGTATCACACGTGAGGGGTTTTCCGATATCTTTTTCGTATTTTTTGAAAAAAGGTATAATATAATGCGTTGAGGGACGATTATGAAAAATAACCCATGTGTATTAACTTTAGATTTTGGTACTCAATCAGTAAGAACCTGTTTAATTGATAATTGTGGTGAGATTAAATGCATCGTTAAAGAACCATATAATCCCGCTTATTTTTCTAACCAAAAAGGTTACGCGGAGCAAAACGCTGATTATTATTGGGAACTAGCGATTAGATGTTTAAAGAAACTCGCGGTTGATGGTAAAGAATACCTCAATGATATTGTTGGTGCGACCATTACTACATTTAGAGATTCATCTGTACAGCTAGATAAAGATCTTAAGCCACTAAGACCAGTTATCTTATGGTTAGATCAAAGAATGGCGGAAGCGAAAGAGAAACTTCCTCTACTTCACCGCCTAGCTTTTAAATTGGTGGGAATGAAGAACACAATCGAATTAAATCGTAAGAGAACCATTGCCCATTGGTTAAAGGAAAATGAACCAAAAACTTGGCAAAACACCTATAAATACGTCAATATTTCCACATATTTAACATATTTATTTACCGGAAAATTAGTTGATAGTGCGGCCTCCCTAACCGGACACTATCCTATCTATTTCCGTAAGAGAGTTTGGTATAAAGAAGGCGCTTTAAAAGGAAGAATTTTTGGCATTCCAAATCGTATGCTTCCTGAGATTAAACAACCAGGTGAAGAGATTGGTGTCATCAAAGATGAAGTCGCTGATGAATGCGGATTACCACATGGTATTAAGATTATTGCTACTGGTAGTGATAAGGCATGTGAAACAGTGGGCTTAGGTGCTTTATCAAGAGACATCGCATCTGTTTCTTATGGAACAGCTTGTAGCATTGAAGTTTCTAATAAGAAATATCATGAACCAGAGAAATTTTTACCTGCTTATCCTGCTGCGGTAAAAGATTGGTATAACATGGATGTCCAAATCTATCGTGGTTATTGGATGTTAACATGGTTCAGCAGAGAATTTGCTTCTGACTTAGTTAACGAAGCGAAAATTCAAGAAATGGCAGTGGAAGAAATCTTAAATAGCAAACTATCTACCATTCCTCCTGGAAGTGATGGTTTAGTATTACAACCATATTGGGGTCCGGGCTTAT
>CAMNMM010000124.1:0-3410 GCA_946544655.1 uncultured Caryophanales bacterium
TCAAGTTCCATCTTGGCCACAAATGTGGTTGGTTTTTCAATCGCTATTAAAAATGGCACTGGATCAAAAGCGGACATGTGATTAGAAACTAGGAAGAAGTTTCCTTCAGTTGGAATATTTTCTAGACCAAAAATATTCAAATCAACATGTAAAGCATCGGCGATTTGCTTAGAAAGCTTTCTAAATTTAGCGTTTCTAATGGCAAATGGCACTTTGTCTAAGTGTTTATTCCATCTACTGAAAGTAAAAAGACACGCGCCTAATAGGCGAGGACCAACTCTTAAAACGGCTCTTGAATAATGGAACATAGTTTACTTTGTTTTTAAGTTAGAACTGAAATGGCGGATTTGTTCCGCAAGGACATAAAGTCCCAAAGTTGGATGAGACTCTAATCTACCAAATATTACCACAAAATGTCCATTTGGGATACGTAGTAATGGATTAGAGCTTGATCTATCCCAGTACATAACTGGGATTTTGCTGAAGAATGAATTTTCTTCAAAAGGTTCACGTGACTCGATATCGATGTAACGGAACATAGGATGGTCTGCTATAGCGTCGCTAGCTTGACCCAACAACGTAATGGTGGAAATCATATTCCTCTCTCCTTGGCTAGTTATTTCTTAAGAAATAACATCTTTACTGAACACCCAGGAAGAAGACTATTTTTTACATTTGTCGCCCTATTATCATCCACACCGTTAAATTCAGTGTAGTAATTATCTAACTCCACTGGAATCTTTTCGGCCTTTGGATTAATAAGAATGACAAATTCCTTTTCATTATCAATGATGTTCTTATTCTTTGCACTCAATAGATAAACACCATTGCCCCAGTGAGAGATTTCGAAAACATTCTTAATCTCTTCTGGTTTGAAAAGATGTGTGTAAGCAAGTTTCTTCCGCAGGATATTGAAAAGACGGAAACGATTGACCATGTCAAAACGTTCATCAATGAGACGATAGTTAAGGTTATTGACGCCTATCGTCTTGTAGGTGTTGTCTAGTCCATCTTTGCTCTGACCAATCTCTTGACCAGCGTGCACTAAAGGAACACCGAACGAAAGAAGTAAAATGTGATTAGCGAGATCCACTCTATCTAAGAGCACTTTTTCTTCTTCAAACGCGTTAGAAACGAGCAATTTATCAAAAAGCGTACTATTATCATGACATTCAAGATAATTGATGCTTTGATTAGCGGTATTAAACATTGGTTGGTAGGATAAAGGTAATACGGAGGCATGGAAGGCATAATCTAAGCCATAGACGTAATCAGTGTTACCACATATATAGCCTTTTTCATGAAGATTAAATGATGAAGATGGTCCTTTAACAATGTCACGGTACGAATCATTAAAGAAACCGAATTCTTTAAGTAAACTAGCATTGTTTTTACTGGCCTTTTCTTCACTAGGTAATTCTTCACCCATGTCCCAGCCTTCGCCATATAAGATAGCGTCATCTTTAATCTTTCTAGCTTCCTTATAACAGGCTTTCACTGTATTAATATCAAGTAAGCCCATCAGATCAAATCTTAAGCCATCAATATCGAAGTATTTGAAAAGATATTTCACACTATCGACGATGATTTTACTAGCCATCTTTCTTTCACTAGCAAAGTCATTGCCACATCCTGAGGCATTAGAAAGATAATGATTTCTTCTACGCCTAAAATAATAATGTGGAACAGTCTTTTCAAAGTCACTGTTTTCATATTCATAAATGTGGTTATAAACCACATCCATAATAATTCTTAAGTCATTTTCATGGTATTTATTAACCATACTCTTAAATTCTAAAATACGAGAAGCAGGCACTTCTGGATGAAGAGCGTAACTTCCTTCAAGAGCAAAAAATGATAATGTATCATAGCCCCAGTTATACCAGTCACTAGTCTTAATATCATCCTTAGAATCAAAGTCTAAAACTGGTTGGATTTGTACATGGGTAAAACCAAGATATTTAATGTAATCTAAACCAGCGGGATTACCCCCTACTGTTTGGCGATTAGTTTCCGCAAAACCGGCGAATTTGCCTTTGTTAACAGTGTTATTGTAATTGCCTTCATTTAGGTCACGAATATGAGTTTCATAAATAACTGCATCAACGTAATTATTGATTGTGGTTACTGGCTTCACATTCTTGATTTTAAGTAAAGCTTCGGTATCGATAATCACAGAATATTCACTATTTAAACTGACTTCCTTACCGTATAAGTCTTTAGCTTCGGTAACCACACCAGAGTTATTAATGATATAGCGGTATTTGTAGTTTAATAAATCTTCATTTATTTTGAGGCGGTAGATACCTTTATCTTCTCTCACCATTTCGTGGATGATAACTTCATCTTTTGGAGAGATTAATTTGACTTTAACTTCACTTGCTAAAGGGGCCCACATCACAAATTCAGTGGCTTCTTTAGTGTAGTTACTGCCTAAGTCTTCTTTTTCATAAAAAAAGCGCTCATCGAAGTCTTTAAAATAAATCGCATCATTAACATCAATGTTTGTGCACTGTAAATCACCAACTAATAAACGATAGTTTTTACCTAATTCGTAATCCTTATCGAGATTGATATCAAAGATATAGATGTTATTTATGGAAGTAAAATGAGCGGTTTCTTTTTTGATTAGTTGCTCTTCTTTATATAAAGAAACTTTGAGTTTTTCAGGACGAGGAATGTCGGTGAATAAAACGACATTAATCCTTCTCCAGGAGAATAACTTAGCCTTTAAATAACTAACCATTAGTCATCACTCCTGAAATAAGTTTGTTCGTCACTAGTGGCGACACTTTCTTCATTAGAGGAGCCAAATTTATCTTGCACTAAGACTCTGCAGCCTTTGTTACCCTCGGTTTCATTACCGACTACCCCTTCGCTTTGTAAGCGGAGGAAGAATCTACCAGCACGGTTAAAACCAACGCCACATTCACGTTGTATACGTGAAATAGACATGAATTCTTGGCTCATAACCCATTCTTTAATGGATTGGTAACGCTCTTCTTCAGTATTACCATGTTCCTTAAATTCTGGGGTTTGCATATATTCATTGGCCGCTTGAGTGGCCTCTTCTTCTAAGTTAAGGAATTTCTCATCATAGTGAGTTTCATAGTGTTCTTTTAAATAACCAACGACACGAGAGATTTCGGTACGATGGATAAAGCAGCCTTGTAAACGCACAACACCAACACGGCTGACAAGAGGAGATTGGACAAGCATATCGCCTTTACCGATAAGCTTTTCGGCACCACCTTCACCAATAATGGTGATGGAGTCAACACTACTTGCAGTCATTAAAGCAACGTGTGTTGGCAAGTTAGCTTTAATAACACCAGTAACGACGTTAGTGGATGGACGTTGAGTGGAGATTAATAAGTGAATACCACAGGCTCTAGCTTTTTGTGCAAGAG
>CAMNMM010000125.1:0-3398 GCA_946544655.1 uncultured Caryophanales bacterium
GCAAAAGCAATAATAGATATGCCCCATAAGATATAACCAGTGGATATTAATAGTTTTCTTTTACCTAATCTATCACTAACTGCACCCATTAATAGAGTGGTTAATGTTGCTGCAGCTGCGCTACAAGCGGTCATCACTGGAATAAAACCATATTCACTAGTGCAGTCAAAAACATAGACATTGAAATAGTTATTCTCAATAGCCCAGGCTAATTGACCAACAAAACCAGCTAATATAAACATTAGCCATCTTCTTAGACCTATTTTGTTTTCCATACCCAATCCTCCTTATTTGATTTCGGAAGGTATTTGATTTCTAACATTAACTATATGAACGTTTCCTTCTCCGTATCTTTCTTTCGCGGCAAGTAAAACGTTATTTAAAACTTTATTTGGAACAAGGGCGATAACAGAACCTGCAAAGCCTCCTCCATTAATTTTGACACCAGCTTCATTATTAGAGGCTTTCATAATTAATTCACAAGCTTCTAATGGTGAACCTTCAATCTTATCGACATACATATTGTGTAATAAATTAGTGGATGATTCTCTTGATTCATTAATTAATCTAATCAGTGTTTGCATATCGTTATTGCTAATTGCCTCATATGCTTCCTTAACACGTCTATTTTCGCCATAGAAATGTAAGGCTCTCTGATAGGCTATTTCACCATAATTTGATATGCCGTCTTGCTTATTTTCAATTAGTTTGGCTTCTTCAACATCTCTTAAATATTCTTCCCCAAAATAGTGAGCAACTTTAAACATATCATCAGGAATTGCTTTATATAAATGGTCAAGACCAGCGTGACTACCACCAGAATTAACAATGACAAAAGAATAATCATTTAATTCAACGTTAAGTGATTTAACCACCGGATTATTGATATCTTTAAAATCGATGTAAACTAGACCACCATAGGCCACACCTATTTGATCTAATAAGCCACACATCTTGCCGTAATAATTACGTTCAGCGAATTGGCTAGCCTTACATAAGGTCATTAAAGGAATTTGTTCGTCATTAAATAGTTTATTGATGGTTTGAGCCACTAATAATTCAAATGCCGCGCTGCTAGATACACCTGCGCCACCAGGAATCTGACTCTTCATATAAATATCAAAGCCACCGTATTTATATATTTCACTTAAATAAGCGACTATACCTCTAATTAACGCGGATGATTTACCAATCTCTTCTTCGTTCTTTTCTAAAGATGCTAAATCAATAGAAAAGCCACCAAAGCCCTCACTATAAACATTAACTAATAAATCATTTCTAGCTTTAATTGCCGCGAATATTGATAAAGAACAAGTCGCAGCAATACATAAACCATGGTTATGGTCAGTATGATTACCTAATACTTCAAAACGACCACCACAACTTAAATATAGTTCTGGTTCTTCTTTATATGTTTCTAAAAATTTATTCTTGAGGTAGTTCTTCATTTTCTTTCACCTCTAGTTGGGCTCTTTTTCTTTGAGCAACCACTAATCTATAACTTAAGAAAGCACAAAGTGCTAGTACCAATACACCAATAATAATTTCTAACCACATTGGTAAGACTGGATGAATATTAACATTTGGATTATTACCATATTCTGGGTTAGCCCATGTTTGATAATAATCAACGATATTAGAATTAGCGAATAACACTAAGATAGATCCCGCAATAAAACCGATAATGACAAAGAATGTTTCTTTACGACATTTCTTTAATAAGATGTTCATAATTTTAGAAACTAAAACCACACCGATTAAACAACCAACAGCGAAGCATCCTAAAACACCAAATAGGGCACCTGTGTGTGAAAAATCACCTTGTTTAATCATTTCACTAGCCCAACCTTTAGCGTTATCTACAAGTGGTCTATAGAAGCCTAAGATTAAAAGAATCAAAGAACCAGATAAACCAGGAACAGTTAAAGCGACCGCGGCAACCGCACCTACTGGGATAAGAAGTAAATATAACCACCAAGCAGGTTGAGGTAAGAATAAATCATTCACAGAGAAATGATTAAGTCCCGCAATGATATTTAAAACGCCTAATGCAATAACAAATAACGCACCAACTGCGATAAGTAAGCCATTTTTCTTAGTAATCTTTTCACCTTTAACTTCATCAGTAATACCAGGGAAAGAACCAATTAAGAAACCAGCAAATACACATATTAAAACAAACATTAAATATTCAAAGGCATAAGAGAAGATGATAATACATGCTATTACCGCAATAAGAATACCTAATAAAATTGGAATTAATACTTTAATAGCCCAGCCAAACTTCTTTCTAAAGTTATTAACTGCACCAATGATATCTTCATATACATGGAAGATGACCGCTATAGCAGCTCCTGAAACACCAGGGATCGCGGCCCCTGCGCCGATGGCTAAACCAGCCACTAGTTTTCTAAACCATTCTTTGACTTTCATACCGTATCAATTATACGAGAGTTATTTTATTTAGTAAATAAAGTGTCTTTTTCTATCATTGTGATATAATAACACCACGAGATTTATATGAAACTTATTGTAGGCTTAGGAAATCCAGGGAAAAAATATGACAAGACTCGTCATAATATGGGCTTTATGGCTATCGACCTTTTAGCGGATCAAGCAAAGATTGATATCGATAAAGAAGTTTTCCATTCCTTAATGGGCAGAGGCAAGATTTATGATGAAGATTGCATTCTCATTAAACCTCAAACATTTATGAATCTTTCCGGAACAGCGGTGCAAGAAGTTGTTCATTATTTCAAGATTGAAATCGATGACATCATCGTTGTTTTTGATGACATGGCTTTAGAACCAGGCAGAATTAGAATCAGAAAAGAAGGTTCTTCTGGTGGTCATAAAGGCATGCAAAACATTATTGATTGTTTATCAACCGACAAGATTAAAAGAATTCGTATTGGTATTGGTGAACCAGGTGAATGGGACACTGTTGACTATGTGTTATCAAAACCACTTAAAGACGAACAACCTTTAATCGATGAAGCGATTGAAAACGCTGTTGGTGCATTAAAGGAGGCTATCAAGTCTGATTTTGATCGGGCGATGAACAAGTATAACTAATTAAGGAGGTATAAATTGAACCTTTTTAACAAGTTAAAATCTAATAGTGTTACCCCCCTCTTCCAAAGGAAATCGGGGCATTTTGTCGTTGATGATAATAATGGAATTGCCCTTTTAGTGGCCTCTTCCTATAAGAATAAAAAAGAACCAATCCTTTTAATTACTTCTAATTTATATAAAGCGCAACAAGTATATTCAGCGTTAGTCTCTTTCTTAGGCAAAGATGATGTTTTACTCTTCCCAAGTGATGAACTAATTAGAGCGGAAACAATTGCCCAATCTAAAGAAATGGCAGCGCACCGCCTATTTGTCTTAAATGAAAT
>CAMNMM010000126.1:0-3389 GCA_946544655.1 uncultured Caryophanales bacterium
CAAAAGGAGGATATATATGGTCAGTAAAAAATTAGCTATCGAAGTTTTAAACGCTATGTTAGCTACCGGTGCTGATTATGCAGAAATCTTTTATGAAGATTCTCATAGTTATGCATTGTCCATTGAAAACGGAAAAGTCAGTACATCTTCTTCCAGTTTATTAAATGGCGTCGGTTTACGTTTACTCAAAGAAAATCAAAGTGTTTATGGTTACACAAGTGATTTAACCAAAAAAGGTTTACTCTCTTTAGCGGAATCGTTAAGAAATTCCTTTAAAGGAGAAAGACAATTAACCGTGGAAAAACTCGATATGATTCGAGTGAAGAATAGAAACCCCGTCAAGAATAGTTACGATGGTATTTCTAGAGAAGAAAAGATTGCCTTAGTCAGAGAAGGTGTCGAAGAAATTCAATCGATGAATGATCCAAGAATCGTTCGTTATATCGGTAACTTCGCTACACAACATAGATTTGTTGCCGTCTTTAATTCCAAAGGAAAATGGTTCAAACGCGATACTGAATTCGGTCGTTTAGCCTATATGGTAGTCGTCGCTGATCAAAACGGATTTGAAACCGGATTTGAAGGCCCGGGTTGCCAAGAAGATATCAGCTTCTTCCGCACCAAAGCACAACCGAGAAAAGTTGCGAGAAAAGCAGCGGAAACCGCTCTTAAGATGTTAACTGCTAAAGAATGCCCAAGCGGTAAGATGCCAGTCGTTATCGGTAATGGTTGGGGTGGTGTTTTATTCCACGAATCCTGTGGTCATCCATTAGAAGCCAGCGCAATTGCTAAAGGTTTATCTTGTTTCAATGGTAAAGAAGGAGAATTAATTGCTTCTCCACTTGTGAGTGCCGTTGATGATAGCACTATTCCTGGTGCTTGGGGTTCCATCGATATCGATGATGAAGGTAATCCTGGAACCAAACGTTTACTCATTAAGAATGGTAAATTAGTCAACTATATGATTGATGACTATAACGGTAGAAGAATGAACCGTGAAGGTAATGGTGCTTGTCGTAGACAAAATTATAGATATTGCCCCACTTCTCGTATGTCTAACACATATATTTGTAATGGTAAGAGCACACCAGAAGAAATTATCGCTGCTACTAAATTAGGTTTATATGCAGTGAGCTTCAACGGTGGTTCTGTCGACCCCACAACCGGTGAATTCAATTTCGGTTGTAGCGAAGCTTACATCATCCGTGATGGTAAAGTCTGTGAACCAGTCAAAGGCGCGACTCTTATCGGACACGGTGATGAAATCTTAAAACACATCGATATGGTCGGTAACGATTTAGCCCTTGCTCAAGGCATGTGTGGAGCCGCATCTGGTTCTATTAGAACAAATGTTGGACAACCAACATTAAGAGTTAGCGAAGTCACCGTCGGTGGCCGCGGAGGAGAACTTAAATAATGAAGTACGATAAGTTTTTTGCTTTAGCAAAAGAAGCAGGTATTGAAGAAGCCGAATTATATATCGGTGAAAGTTTCTCTTTAAGCATTTCTTTATTCCATGGAGAAGTCGATAACTATTCCCAAAATAAATCCGCGAACATCTTAGCCCGCGGTATTATCAACGGAAAATTCGGCACTGCTAGTTGTGACTCTTGGAGTAATGCCCACGCTAAATATTTGGTGGATGAAATCGTCGCTAACGCCAAAGTCATCGAAGACGAAGATCCATCATTCATTTTTGAAGGTTCCAAACAATATAAGAAAGTTAACACCTTCAATAAAGAATTAGGTCAAATCTCTGTTGAAGAGAAAATGAAGAAATTATACGAGTTAGAAAAAGCCATTAAAGAAGGCGATTCTCGTATTATTGAAGTCGCTGGTGTGAGATATATGGAATCTGCCGGTGCAGTTACCATTATGAACTCAAAAGGCCTAAAATTAGTGCAAAAGTCCAATTATTTTGTCTATTTAGGTGAATCTGTCGCTAAAGAAGGTGAACAAGTTAAGTCTGGTTATGATCTCTTCTTCGGTAATGATTTTGTCAAATTTGATGTTGCTAAATTAGCCAAAGATGTTGTCACTTCTGCAGTCGATCAATTAGGTGGCGAACCATGTGAATCCGCAGATTATAAAGTCGTTCTCGCTCCGGAAGTTGTTTCATCTTTAATGGAATTCTATGTCGGTAACGCTGATGCGGAAGAAGTACAAAAGCGTTCTTCCTTATTCATTGGTAAATTAGGACAACAAATTGCTTCTAAGAAAATCACTATCGAAGATAAACCTTTATTAAAAGGTCCATTCGCCAAATGGTTCGATGATGAAGGTGTCGCTACTTATAACAAATTCATCCTTAAGAACGGTGTCTTACAAACCTATTTATACAACTTAACAACCGCTGCTAAAGACGGTGTGGAAACAACCGGTAATGCTTCTCGTGGTGGTGGCAAGATGGGAATCTCTCCATTCTTCCTTGAATTAAAACCAGGAAAGAAATCACAAGAAGAATTATTCCAACAAGTTGGTAATGGTGTTTATATCACATCCGTATCTGGTTTACATGCTGGATTAAATCCACAATCTGGTAACTTCTCCTTACAATCTACTGGTTTCTTAATCAAAGATGGTAAGAGAGACAGAGCCCTTGATGTTATTACCGTTTCCGGTAACTTACTCACTCTCTTCCAAGACGTCGTAGAAGTTGGTAACGATGTTAAAGTCTTCCCAGACGCGACATCATGCCCATCACTACTTATTAAGAAGTTAGCCATCGGTGGTAAATAATTAATTATTATCAAAAATAGAGGCATTCAATTGCCTCTTTTTTTGTTGATATAATCATACTTTTATTTTTATTGTTTTTATATTTATATAATAACTTGTAGAATAATCTCTTGGACTTTTACCAAGAAACATAGTTTGAAATATAACTGGGAGATTATTATGAAAAGAGTCAGCGCACGAATTATATGCTTAGCATGTAGCATGTCTTTAATTTTTGGATCGGGTATTATTGTTGCCCATAGCAACTTATCAAATATTCAAGAAGCCAAAGCTATATATTCACCATCACGTACATTTACAAACCATGATGGAGACACATACTATAACAGCATTAGTTCCACTGCGACAGGGACAACTTTACTTAATGCCTTAAGAACTCTTAATGGTAATAAAAGACAGCATACAGTTAGTTACAGTGGTATGGGCACTAGCAACTCAACTTCCGCTTACGTTTACACAGATTATCTCCCTGGAAGTCAAACAAGTTTAGACTCTAATGGTCAAGTTTATGGAACAACAGTAACCAGTTTCTATTCCGGAAATGGTATGACATCTTGGAATAGAGAACATGTTTGGCCTGATTCTCGTGGTGGAAGTCAAGTAGAAGCAGATATTCATATGCCAAGACCCACCATTCCATCCGAAAACGG
>CAMNMM010000127.1:0-3387 GCA_946544655.1 uncultured Caryophanales bacterium
GTAAAACATATAACTATGTTATATATCAAAAGATATAATGTAGAATAAAGTCTCTTAAAGAGGCTTTTTTCTTATCTCATTATTTAATATAGTTTGTGAGAAAAATTAAATTGTTCTCACAGTTAAGGCCTGTTTTAAGGTATTATTTATTTAGATAAATATGTTCAGCAAATTCATTCCATTCGCACACGCCCAATCCATCTACGAAGTCCCAGTTGACTTCTACAAGAAACAAGGCGTTAGTGTCCTTTTAATTGACTTGGATAATACGTTGGACAGTTATCGTTTATTGACCCCAACCGATAGAGCGGTCAAATTAATTAACTCTCTTAAAGAGACTGGTCTTAAAGTCATCATCGTCTCTAATAATCGCGGTAAGCGTGTTACATCATATGCGAATGCGATTGGATGTCAGTTTATTAACTCCGCTCGTAAGCCATTCTCTGGCAAGATTAGAAAGTTCCTTAAGGAAAATAACTATAAGCCAGAAGAAACAATGCTCGTTGGTGATCAATTGATGACGGATGTACTTGCCGGTAGAGGCGCTCATATACGCGTCATGTTAACGGAGAAAGTCGTCAAAGAAGACCAATTTACCACGCATTTCAATCGTCTATTAGATAGACCGATTAGAAAACATCTAAAGAAAAAAGGCAAGTTGCTAGATTGGAGAACAAAATATGGGCAAGCAGAGTAGAGTATTACGTTGTTATCACTGTGGTGCAATCTTACAATGTGAAAATGAAAATGAAAAAGGATATATCATTCCTGAATCATTACATAGAGCGACACCAATCCAAATCATCTATTGTGATAGATGTTTTGAAACAATGAAAGCTTTCAATAATAGTGAGCTTGAACAAAAGGTCGACCAAGAAGTCTTAAAGATTCTTGATGACGCTTTCGCCACAGACGCACTTATTATCTGGGTTGTTGACTTGTTCTCATTCAACGGCACTCTTAATAGTGAAATCGCTAAGAAAGTGAAGAAGTTAAATGTTATTGTCGTTGGCAATAAACGCGACTTATTCCCACTCAACGTGAAAGATGAATCCTTAGTGGAATATCTTAATGTCACATTCAATGCCTATGGCATTAAACCAAAATCTGTCAGACTTTTAGGCGCTACAAATAAGATTGATTCTAAACAATTAATCGATTCCGTGAACACCGCGAGAAAAGGTCATGACGTTTATATGATTGGTAATTCTACCTCTGGTAAAACTTCTATTATTAATAGAGCGATGAAAGGTTTTGAAAATAAGACAACAAGACAAATTAAAACCATTACCTATCCAGGCACAAACGTGAACGTTTTAGAAATTCCATTATCTCGTTCTTCATTTTTCTATGAATTACCAGGTATTTCTCAAACCACATCCGCGACAGGCAAATTAGAAAAAGATGTCGTTAGACAAATCGTTCCTAAGAAAGCAGTGAAACTCATCACCCGCACAATGAGCGCTGGTGATGCACTTATGGTTGGCTCCTTAGCGGCCTTTGAAATTATTAAAGGTAAAACCACAAACTATCGTTTCTATTCCGCAGAAGGCGTGGAAACAAGAAAAGTGCAATCCAAGAAGTTGGATGACTACATTAATGAAAACAATATCCGTCGTTTTGCTAGACCAGTCTCTGAAAGATTAGTCAGCTTCTTAGACTACGATATGTTTGAATATGCGATGGAAAATGATAAGAAATGGCACGATATCGCCATCGAAGGCTTAGGCTGGTTATCATTTATCGCGCAAGGACAAATGATTCGTGTACGCTTACCTAAGGGCGTCGCACTCAAAGAAAGTATCGCTAAAATTAAATAACTATGTTAACACCAAAACAAAAACGTGATTTGAAGGCATTAGCCTCAACATTAACCATTCGTTACCAAATCGGTAAAAACGAAATATCCCAAACTCTTATCGACATGCTCGATAAAGCTTTAACTGCGCATGAATTAATCAAGATTGATGTGATGAAAGGTTGCTCTCTTCCAGTTATGGAAGTCGCAATTGATATCTCTAATAAGTTAAACGCTGAACTCGTTCATGTCATGGGTAGAGTTATCATCCTATTCCGTAGGAATAAAGAAAATCCAAAAATCAAATTATAATGAATAGAATTATTTTCGGTGGTGGTTTCGATCCAATTCACCTAGGACATATCAATATGGCCATCATGGCCCAACAAGCTTATCCTGGTGAAGTGGTTTTCGTTCCCGCGAAAATCGCGGTTTGGAAAAGTTCATCCATTAGCCAAGAACACAAATTAGCGATGGTGCAGATTGCCATCAAAAATATTCCTGGCTTCAGTGTGGACACTTTTGAACTTGATCAACCGGAACAACCTCGTAGTTATCAAACAGTGGAGTACTTCAAAAAGAAATATCCTAACGATAAACTCTACTTTTTGATTGGCCAAGACCAAGTTAATGCCTTCCATGAATGGGCAAAACCTGAAGAAATCGCTAAAAACACCCAAATAATCTATTATGAAAGGCCAAAATATGAACTAAACGAGGTCAATGTGGATAAATACCATATGATTGCGATTTCTGGCCCCACAATGGATGTTTCATCATCTGATATTAGAGAACTTAGAAGCGCTTATCTTCAAGAAGATGTTATCCGCTACATCGAAGATAACGAACTTTATTTTATAAAGAAGTTAAAACCTCTTCTAAAAGAGAGCAGATTCAAACACTCCAAATCAGTGGCCCATATGGCTTATCAACTCGCGGAGCATCATCATTTAGATTTCTCTAAGGCTTATGTCGCTGGTATTCTCCATGACGTCGCTAAAGGGATAAATGATGAAGAATCTTTAAGATTAATGAAAGAATTCTACCCAGGATTCTTAGATATTGGTGCTTATGCTTACCATCAATTCTTAGGCGCAATGGTGGCCCGTGATAAATTCGGTGTTGCTGATCCTGAAATCTTAGATGCGATTAAGTATCATACGACCGGAAGAAAGAAAATGGGGTGGCTAGAAAAGCTAGTTTTCGTCTCAGATAAGATTGAACCAACCCGTCCTTATGACTCAAGTAGCCTCATAAACGCTATGTATGAAGATTTTGAGAAGGGCTTTATCACAGTCCTAAAAGCTAATAGAGAGTTCCTTATTAGCAAGGATAAAATGGTGGATAACAGGTTCACCGCAGACTGTTTCAAATACTATTTAGGCCTCTAAAATAGTGGAAGAGAATAAGACAAATCGCCTCAGAGATGAGGCTTTTATTTTTCCTATGGATATTAACACACATTTGATTAAGATATTTATGAAAGCCACAAAAATAGGCAATTAAATATTCAGGAGTTTCTGATGTGAATCAAGCTTGAGAGTGATGAAAGTGGATAACTCGACTTTTCCACATTTTCCACATCGATT
>CAMNMM010000128.1:0-3377 GCA_946544655.1 uncultured Caryophanales bacterium
AAATCGTTACGATCTCGAGGATGATATGAAGTGTGCCACTCTTTCTCATAATTCTATGGTAGACCTTATTTTAAAAACCTTCAAAGTTATCTTTTAATAATCTCTAAAACAATTTCAATCATCGTATTGAAATCTTGGATACAAAGATATTCAAAACGGCCGTGGTGGTTGCCGCTTCCTGTGCCTAAGTTTGGTGTAACTAAACCCATCTTGGAGAAAGTTGCACCGTCAGTGCCACCTTTAATACGTTCAAATTTTGGTTCAATACCAAGTTTTCTAAGAGCCGCTTCCGCTTTTTTGACTGGACGTGGGTCTTTATCAACATATGGTTTCATATTTTCATATTGTTCAGAGATTTCCACTTTGATTTTAGCTTTTGGATATTTGGCGGATAATTCATCTCTGATTTGATAAATCTTAGCGTCTAATTCTTCTAAGGATTTTCTCGAGAAATTTCTTAAGATAGCCACGAATTCAACTTGTTCACTAGTGCCGTTAACCGAAGTTAAGTGCCAGTATCCTTCATCAGCGTAGAATGGTGTTTCCTTTTGTGGAAGCATATTAATGAATTCCGCTTGTAGTTGAAGAGCGTTAATTAAGGTGTTCTTACCTTCACCTGGGTGGACTGAAACGCCATCAATCTTCACTCTTAATTGTTGGGCGTTGAAGTTTTCAATATCAATGCTATTAACAGCGCCACCATCAATTGTGAAAGCATAATCTGCACCCATCTTCTCTAGAGAGAAATGCTTTGGACCTTCACCGATTTCTTCATCAACAGTAAAAGCTACCGCTAATGGGTGATGTTTGAAATCAGGATGTTCTTTAATATAATCGAGTACCGCCATAATAATAGCGATACCAGCTTTATCATCCGCGCCTAATAATGTATTACCATCGGTAACGACTAGATCTTTACCGATAAATTGTTTCATATGTGGGAATTGATTTAAGGAAATACGATATTGATCATTTAAGATGATGTCATTACCATCCCATTTAGTAACGATACGAGGATTAACATTTTCATCAGTCACTTCCAAGGCAGTATCAACGTGGCTATTTAAACCAATAACATCACCTTCACCATCAAGGTGAGCGTAGACGATACCATATTCATCCATATAGGCATCTTCTAAACCTAATTCTTTTAATTCTTTAACTAAAAGACGGCTGAGATTCTTCTGCTTTTCAGTAGAAGGAGTGGTGCCTGTATTTTCATCAGCTTGTGTATCAATCTTCGCGTAGCGGATAAATCTTTCAATATTCTTGTCCATAAATCTTCTCCCTTGAATGCCAATATTATATATGTCCCTATTGAAACATAGTATCTTTTTCTTTTCTAAGAAAACAAATCTCTATAAAATGAAAGCATGGTTGAAGAAATTGAAATTAAAAGAAAAAACTATCAAGTCGTCGAACAAATCAGTGATCACTCATTCAAAGTAGAAAGAAAAGGCAAATACTATTTATTAAAGAAATTTGATGATGATCCAGAAGGCTTTGAGAAGTTTGTTGATTGTGAACATCGCTTAAGAGTTTCTGGTGTCAGCAATCCTAAATGCTATTTATACGATAAGAAACTCAGATGGGTCATCCTTGAATATATTGAAGGTGAAAACTGCTTTGATATGCTTCAAATTGCCCCTCTTCCAGAACAAGTTTTAGAACTAATGTTTAAAGCCTATTGGTACGCAAGAACTGATAGAATGGCGTTAGACATGAAACCAGATAACTTTGTTTACGCTGATGGCAAGCTATATTACATGCCATTCAAATACGAAAAGTTTGTATCTAACGACAAATTTGTCCAGCAAGACATTCGCTTATGGTTCTTCACAAAAGAATTTGTTAAGTATTGCCATGATAAGGGAATTGACGTTGATCAATCACAATTAAAGAGTGATTACGAAACAAATAAAAACATCGCTTTAATGACTGTTAAGTATTATAGATAAGAGGTTAAAAGAATTTATGGAAAACAAAGTCCTTAAAATCATCAAGTCTCGTGTGAGCTGCAGAGCTTATAACGAAAAGAAAGTTTCGCTCAAGAAAGCCTTAGAAGTCGCTGAAGCTGGTAAATACGCTCCTAGTGGCAAGAACAGACAAATCGCTAACATTTACGTTGTTAATAGCAAGAGATACGTGGAAAAGTTGAGGACGTTATCGCTAAATGAACTCAATCGTGACTGTATGTACGGCGCCAAAACCATCCTTATCGTTGGTGCTCCTCGTGAAGATGCCTTCACTGATAAAGATTGCTCCTGCATTTTAGAAAATATGTTTTTAGCCGCTCATGCCTTAAAGATCGATTCTTGTTGGATTAATCAATTTGATGATTTATTCAATACCAAAAATGGGTTAAAAATCAAAAAGTCTTTAGGTATTCCAGAAGATTATAAAATCGTTGGCAGTTGTATCCTTGGCTACGCTAAAGATCCAGAGTCATTGCAAGTCAAAGATAGAAAAGAAGACTTTATTAAAGTTCTTTAATGCAAACACGCGCATTCGTAAGATTGTCATACGCAAATAGCAAGTTTACAATCATTGCGAATGCTTTTTTGTTGTAAAGTGGATATGTACATATAGGAGAGTTTTATAATGAAAAAAGTAGTTACTAATCCCTACTTACCAAATTTTGAATACGTCCCAGATGGTGAACCACATGTTTTTAACGGACGTGTTTATGTTTATGGTTCCCATGACCGTTTCGGTAGTAGCGGTTTCTGTCTAAATAATTACATCACCTGGTCCGCTCCAATTGATGATTTATCTGATTGGCGTTATGAAGGTGTTATTTGGAAAAAGACAGATGACCCATTAAATAAAACAAAAACCCAATTCTATGCTCCTGACGTTTGCCAAGGTCCAGATGGTAGATATTACATTTACTATTCACCAGCACCTGGCTTTACAAAAGGTTCTTGGGTTATTCGTTGTGCTGTTGCTGATTCTCCAGCCGGCCCATTTAAATTCCACGGTAAAGTTGATTTATCAAAATGGCAAAAGAGCTATGCTCCATTTGACCCAGCAGTCTATGTTGAAGATGGTCACGTCTATCTCTATTATGGTTCCGCTTTGTTCTATCCTGTCTTAGGCTTAAGCGCAAAGAAGATCCTCGGTGGTGCGGTTGTCGAACTTGATCCAAAAGACATGGTGACAGTTATTACTGAACCAATTACCACAGTCCCATCCATTCAATGTGACACAAATAAAGAATATGGCATTCACGCTTTCTTCGAAGCGAGCTCAATGCGTAAATTCAATGGCAAATATTACTTCATCTATTCTTCACAAGCAGGTCACGAATTATTCTACTGCATTGGCGATACACCAAAAGGTCCATTTAGAAAAGGTGGCACATTAGTGTCTAATGG
>CAMNMM010000129.1:0-3325 GCA_946544655.1 uncultured Caryophanales bacterium
TTTCTTTAATACGACCTTCGACTTCCGCTTGTTTTGCTCTAGCAGCGTCGTAGTCAGCGTTTTCAGATAAGTCACCTTGTGCACGAGCTTCGGCTAATTGAACCTTGATTTCTTCACGTGCTACGTCGACTAAATATTTTAATTCGTCTTGTAATTTTTTATAACCAGCTTTGGTAAGTTTTTGTTTGTCTGCCATAACTTTCCCTCTTTTCTGCAAGCGATATTATATCAATATCGCATTAATATTACCAATATTTTATATTATTTGTTATCTTGCTTGAGTTCTTGAATCTTTGGATCGTCTTGCCAAGCGTTGAAAACTTCTTCTACTTCATCGTATTCTTCGTCATCTTCAATTGGCTCTAATTCGCCACTTTCAAGGTAGCGCATAACGACGACTTCTTCGTCTTTATCTTCAGTATCATAGAAGAAGACATAGGAAGTACCTCTTTCTTCGTTATCATAGGTGAAAAGGATTTGCATTAAGTGTTCTTTACCTTCATTATCGGTAACGACCATTTGTTTTTCGTTTTTGATTTCCATAATTAGTTTCCTTTCATTCTTAAATATGTATCGAGGATGACACAAGCGGCAATCTTATCAACATTGTCTTTTCTTTGTTGATGATTCATCCCTCTATCAGAGATGAAATTATTTGCCGTCACGCTTGATAATCTTTCATCCATTGTTTCAATGTTTAATGATGGTTTTTCTTTCTTTAAATCTTCAATAAAACGTAAAACGTTTTGACTCATTTCACTTTGTTCACCTGATAAATGAAGAGGCATACCAATCACGATGTCATTAATCATCATCTTTTCACTTAATTCAATGACGTGTTTTCTAGCGACGATATATTGATTTCTATCAAAGCGGAATGTCTCTAAACCGTGCACAAAACCAAGAGCGTCATTATAGGCCACTCCAAGGGTTTTTGTTCCTAAGTCTAAAGAAAGATACTTTTTAACCACGTTAATATATTAAAACCTTTATACGATTATCGTTAGTTTTTTATTTAATGATAAGTTTCTTAGCTTCTTCAATCTTAGCGATATCTCTACCCGCACCTGAGGCTAAGTCTGGACGACCACCACCAGAGCCACCGAGTAAGGAAGCAATATCTTTCACTAATTTACCAGCAAGATATCCTTTACCATTAGCAGCTTTACCAGCAGCGACCACCACTGGATAACCACCATTTTCTTCACCGACTAAAGCGATTAAGTAATTGTCTTTATTAGCCTTCAGGCTATCAACAATCTTTAATAAGGAATCACGCTTTTGATCTTTTAAGTATTTGAATAAGACTAATAAGCCGTCTTGTTCCTTAAACTCATTAGCAAGGTTACCACTTGTGGCGTTGGCTAATTTTTGTTTTAAGGTATCAGCTTCTTTACGATAAGCATCCTTTTCATTTTGTAAGGCTTTGAGTTTATTAGGAACATCATTGATGGAACCAATGTCTAATAAATCACGGGCTTGATTAAGGATGTTTTCTCTCTTCTTAAGAAGTTCATAAGCACCGAAAGATGTTCTTGCTTGAATTCTTCTAATACCAGCGGCAACACTTTCTTCATATTCAATGACGAAGACACCAATATCACTTGTGTTAGTGACATGGGTACCACCACAGAATTCTTTACTGACTTCACCAAAAGTGACCACTCTTACTGTATCACCATATTTATCATCAAATAACGCTTTAGCGCCCATCTTTTTAGCTTCTTCAATTGGAAGGACGAATGTTTCTTCTTTGATGGCTTGAGCGATATATCGATTAACTTTTCTTTCGACTTCCGCGATTTGTTCTGGAGACATCTTTTGGAAGTGATTGAAGTCAAAGTGAGAATATTCATCGTTAACATAACTACCATGTTGAGCGATATGATCACCTAAAACTTCAGTTAAAGCTTGTTGTAATAAGTGAACTGATGAATGGTTACGAGCGATTAAGGCTCTTCTAAATTCATCAATCTTAGCGACGACTTCATCACCAACTTTAACTTCCCCAAACATCACTTTCACAGAATGTAAGTGTTGTTTATTAGGCGCTTTGATGACATTTGTGACTTTCATTGAAACATTGTCATTTTCAATGACACCAGTATCAGCGACTTGACCACCGCTTTCAGCGTAGAAGTTAGTGACATCAAGGATAATTTCACCTTCATCATCTAATGAATCGACTTTGTTGCCATCTTTGAAACAAGCAACAACTTTAGCTTTAACTGGTTCACTACCATAGTTAAATTTAGAGGCCACTGTACATTTCATTAAATCGATGGCTTGTTTGTTCATGGATTGTTGGTCACCACGCGCGGTTCTCGCTCTTTCTCTTTGCTCTTTCATGAGCTTTTCGAATTCTTCGAGATCCACTTTGATGCCTTGTTCTCCACAAATTTCTAAAGTGAGTTCTTTTGGGAAACCAAATGTATCATAGAGTTTGAAGACATCCGCACCAGTGACCGCTTTATTATCATTAATTAATTTCATTAATAAGGCTTCACCATTTGTTAAAGTCTTGATGAATTTTTCTTCTTCCGCTTTAACAATCTTAGCAACGAATTCTTTCTTACCTTGTAAATATGGATAATAGTCTTCCATATTATTAGCGACGACATCTACGAGTTGATAGATGAATGGTTTTTCCACACCTAAGAGTTTGCCATAACGGACCGCTCTTCTAAGAAGTCTACGTAAAACGTAGCCTCTACCTTCATTAGAGAAAGATTCACCATCCGCTAAAGCGAAGGTAATTGTTCTAATGTGGTCAGCGATAACTCTAAAGGATCTTGGATTATCGTTATATTTCTTGCCACAGATTTGTTCAGTTCTTTCAATCATTGGCCAGAATAAATCTGTTTCATAGCAGGTATCTGTATCTTGGATAACAGTCACAAATCTTTCTAAACCAGCACCAGTATCGATGTTTTTACTTGGTAATTCTTTATATTCACTTCTCTTTTTGCCTGGTTCACTATTGAACTGAGAGAAGACGATATTCCAAATTTCCACGAATCGATAATTTGGTAAATCTTCGATTAAAAGTTTTAAACCAATACCTTCAGGGTCAAACTTTTCACCTCTATCGAAATGGATTTCGGTATCAGGACCACATGGACCTTCACCGATTTCCCAGAAGTTATCTTCTTTAGTAATTAGATGGCCTTCAGGAACACCTGCATCCATCCAGCATTTCTTTGTTTCTAAATCATCTGGATGATAGGTGACATATAATCTTTCCTTAGGAAAGTTGAACCATTTTTCACTTGTTAACATTTCCCACGCCCATGGGATGACTTCTTTTCTGAAGTAGTCACGGATG
>CAMNMM010000130.1:0-3259 GCA_946544655.1 uncultured Caryophanales bacterium
TAAACAGTTGGTAAGTCTAAGCAGTATTTTTCTTTTAAGACTTCACGGAATGATTTAGAAATGTCACTCATCTCATCAAAGCTTTCGGCTTTCTTTTCATAAATCCATGAGTAAAGTTGCGTGGCGCGGTAAGGTTTTTGTCCTTCCTCCTCCATCAGCTTGATGAGTTTGTTCATTTCTAATCCGTAAAGATTAATCATTCTTTTTGGCCTTTTTTAATGCTGCAAAATAATAGGAACCACCATATTTCTTATATGGGAAATATAGCTTATCTCTCACTAAGGTGAAGTTTTCATTATTAACGAGGAATTCATTAATAATGTTGATGCTTTCTTTCTTTGAAAGAGTGTCCACTAAGTAGAGGAGATAACCATCTTCTTCCACTTGTTCAGCGGCTTCTTTTAAAGCAAGTTTTTGATTAGCGATTAATTCATCGAGTTTGTTGAAATCAAATCTTAAGAAATAATCTGGTAAGAGTTGTAAGAGATTGAATCTAGAACTATCAGGCATAACGACGAATGTATGCACAGGCTTAGATAAGCATGTGATAATCGCAGATGCTTGCGCTTCATAGACATTAACGCCTCTCACTTGGTTCTTATTTAAGAAATTTCTAGCGTTAGAAGCGGTCGCTAAATTACCAGCGATGAATTCCACACCATTGATACTTTCTTTTCTAGAAAGAAGGTCGATGAGTAAGTCATTTGGATATTCGGTATAGATGGCTAAGCCTCTTAATAGATCCACATCACCTTCATCTAACATTTCTTTGAACGCTAAAGCGTATGGAGTGGCAAGGGCTTTTTCACTAACTTCATGGTTTTTAAATTTACCTTCGCCTTTAAATAAAGCCATGCCATTAACGCCTTCAATTCTTTCGAACTCAGGATATTTATTGAAGAAGTCTTCATCTTCAATCTTCTTGTTATCAATTCTCAAAACGACTGGAGCAGGTTTGCTATTAGCCTTTAAGGCTTTAGAAACCGCAATATGACCGAACTGTTTGCTCCACATCTTAATGATGTCCACAGGTGTGTTATAGCGGTAGCTAAGGAACTCAAAAGAACCAACTTCAATGTTTTCTGGAACAAGTTTCTTCTCAGCGAGATATGGTTCAATGAAGTCTTGAACTTTGACATCTTCTTCTTTGAGATATTGTTGAGCTTCTTTATTGCAGTCTTCTTGATCAAGTTTCTTAATGAATAAGGCATTGCTAAAAGCAATCATTAAGGCAATCACACCCACACTATCTAAGTTTGGATATTGTTTACTTATCACATTTGATAAGACCAGATAATGGCGAAGTACACATCCGACCATCGCGGATATATTCGCTTTATCCTCCCTAGAAACTTCGTTCTTTTTGAAAGCTTGCTTGAGGGCAAGAGAAAACGGTGTGTTTTCATTAATGATTCTGTTTAGGATGTCCCTAGCTAAAACTTGTGGAGTCATATTGACTTCTCCTATTGACGTTTAGTCCTTGTTGAAATCACGGAAGATATCGCCAGTGAAGATTTCATCATCACCATCTCCTTCTTCCATATCTTCATAATCCTCATTAGCAATGTCGACTAAATTATCGCTCGCGATAAAGCGTGGATAATTGTCATTAAATTTGCTGTAGCGATCATCTTGCGAATAATAATAGAATTCAAGAATCTTATTAATCGCGACATCGCCGATACTTTCTAAAATTAAATGCGCTGCTTCCTCTTGTAAGACAGCGACTTTCTTTGGCGCGTGGACATGAATGATGATATTCCAGGAAGTTTGTTCCACTCCGTTATGGAAGACCATAGTTTCTGGAGCCACGAATAAAATTTCGTCTTCGCTTAACTCATAAAGCTTGGCTAAATTTGGAGTCATTTCACGAGATAAACGACCGACTACAAATTGATCTAAACCGTAAATGGTAATAGTAATCATATAAAATACCTCATGAATTAGTATAATACAGACATTACATTTTTAAAATTAAAAATTGTAAGGGTCAATATTAATCAATAATTCGTAGGCACTGTTATAGGCAAATAATTCCTGCATTTTAACAAGGATATCGTGTGCTTTTTGTGGGTTTTTAAATTTGATTAAAATGGCTCTAACGTGTAGACCCATATCAAATGGAATATATGGAGTGGATGGTCCTAAGATTTGTCCATCATCTAAAAATTCATCGTTTAAGAAATCAACGATTCTAATCGTATTTTCGATAACTGTTTCTTCATTTTTGCCGCGTATTGTCACACTCGCTAGATAAGCATATGGAGGATAAAATTGTAGTTTACGCATTTCCATCTCTTTACGATAGAAAAGTTCATAGTCTTGTCTGGCCGCGAATGTAATAGCGTAATGGCTTGGTAAATATGTTTGAATGATCGCCATACCTGGCTTTTCTTTTCTTCCTGAACGCCCTATTGCTTGCGTGATAAGTTGGAAGGCTCTTTCATTGCTACGGTAAGAAGGCATAGATAAACCAATATCCGCTAAAACGATACCAACTAGTGTTACATCTGGGAAATCATGGCCTTTAGCAATCATTTGTGTGCCGATTAAAACATCCGCTTCTTTCTTTCTAAACGCCTCTATTACTTCTGGGATTTTACTCTTATTCTTTGCAGAGTCACTATCTAATCTTAATGTTCTAGCGCTTGGGAAAAGACGTTCCACTTCTTCTTGAATCTTTTCAGTACCAAAGCCTGTTTTCATTAGGTATTTAGAGCCACATTCTGGACATGTTTCTGGTAATGGTTCAACATAGTCACAGTGATGGCATTTAAGCATATTATCTTTCTTATGGTAGGTTAGTGCAATTCCACATGTTGGACATTTGAAGACATGCCCACAGTTACGACAAGTAACATGCGTGGAAAAACCTCTTCTATTGATAAGTAAGATAGCTTGTTCACCTTTCGCTAAGGTCTTATGTAATTCATCTCTTAAGGTATGAGAGAAGATATAGGAATCTCGATCAATATTATGATAATCGAGCATATTAACAATTTTAGTGGTTGGTAACTTTTGATTATTAATACGCTTTGTTAAATAAAGCATATGATAAACACCTTTTTGTCCTCTTGCTCTACTTTCTAAAGATGGAGTAGCACTAGCGAGTAACACTTTAGCGTGATTATATTTGCCACGCATAATAGCCACTTCTCTAGCGTGATAGAAAGGTAAATTATCTTGTTTATATGATTCTGTATGTTCTTCATCTAATATAATTAGACCGATATTTTTTAAAGGCGCGAATATCGCACTT
>CAMNMM010000131.1:0-3257 GCA_946544655.1 uncultured Caryophanales bacterium
CTAAATTAAGTGGTCGTGGTTTAGGCCACACTGGTGGTACTTTAGATAAATTAGAATCCATCCCAGGATTAACAATCCAAGTCAATGGTGATCGCTTTATTAACCAAGTCAATAAGATTGGTATCGCTATTGCGGGTCAAACTCAATCCTTAGTTCCTGCAGATAAGAAGATGTACGCTCTTAGAGACGTTACAGGTACAGTTGAATCCATTCCATTAATTGCCGCCTCTGTTATGTCTAAGAAATTAGCCGCTGGTACAGATGCAATTCTATTAGATGTCACTTTAGGTAATGGTGCCTTTATGAAAGATATTAACCAAGCCAGAATCTTAGCGAAATTAATGGTGAAGATTGGTAATGGTTTAAAACGTGATACACGTGCTGTTTTAAGTAACATGGATGAACCTTTAGGTTTAGCGGTTGGTAACGCTTTAGAGGTTAAAGAAGCTATCGCAGCATTACATGGTGAAGGTCCAGAAGATTTAATGGAACTTTGCTATATCGGTGGTGCAATCATGCTCGAACAAGCACATATTTGTAAAGACTATAATCACGGCCGTAAAATGCTTGAAGAGTGCATTAAAGATGGCTCCGCTTTCAATAAGTTCTTAGAAATGGTGGAAGCTCAAGGCGGCGATGTTGAATATATTCTCCATCCAGAGAAGTTTGAAGTCGCTAAAAATATCATTCCTATCTACGCTAAAGAAGAAGGCTATGTTAAATCTATTGATGCTTTAGTAATCGGTTTATCTTCCATGACCTTAGGTGGTGGTAGAGAAACATTAGACGATGTCATTGATATGTCTGCTGGCATTATGCTTAATAAGAAAGTTGGCGATTACGTTAAAGAAGGCGAAGTCTTATGCTGGTTACATTCTAATAAGAATGTTACATTAATTAACCGTGTCGCTAAGAATGTTTTCGATGCTTTCAAGATTAGCAAAGAATTCGTTGAAAAACCAAAGGTTGTCTTAGAAGTTATTCAATAATATGAGAGTTGTTTTAACCACCGTATTAAATGCATCAGTCACAATCGATAATAAGATCTATTCCCAAATTGACCGTGGCTTTTGTTTACTTGTTGGTTTTACTCATGGTGATGATCAAAAACTCGTTGATAAGATGATTGATAAGATTCTTTCCTTACGTGTTTTCGCCGATGAAAGAGGCTTAACAAACTTATCAATTTATGACATTAAAGGACAGATTATGTCTGTCAGTCAATTCACTTTATACGCTGATACATCAGGTGGAAGAAGACCGTCATTCGTGAATGCAATGAAGCCTGATCAAGCTAGAGAATTATATGCTTATTTCAATCAACAACTTGAAAATAAGTTTGGTCCAATTGCCACAGGTGTTTTTGGCGCTGATATGAAAGTAAGTAGTGTAAATGATGGACCGTTTACTGTGGTGTTAGATAGCGAGGAATTATTTAAATAATATGAAAGTGTTATTAGGTCTTTCTGGTGGTGTTGATAGTGCGGTCTCCGCTTATCTTCTTTTAAAAGCGGGTCATGAAGTGACTGGTTGCTTTATGCGTAACTGGGATGCCCTCGCTAATGGAGACTATTTAGGCAATCCCACAATTAATAACGACCAATGTCCACAAGAAAAAGACTATGATGATGCGCAAAAAGTCGCTGATAAACTCGGTATCAAATTATTAAGAATTGATTATATCAAAGAGTACTGGGATAACGTTTTTACCTATTTAATTAAAGAATATGAATGTGGTAGAACTCCTAATCCAGATATTTTCTGCAATAAATATATTAAGTTTGGACCATTTTTAAAATACGCTAAAGAACATGGTTATGACGCCATAGCGATGGGTCATTACGCGAAGCGTATTGATAAAGATGGTGTGGCCTACTTACTTAAGAGTTTTGATAAGAACAAAGATCAAACATATTTCTTAAGTCAAATTAGCCAAGAACAATTATCATTTTGTTTATTCCCATTAGGGGATATTGATAAACCAGAAGTGAGAAGAATCGCTCACGAACTCGATTTAGAATCAGTGATGGATAAAAAAGATAGCACTGGTATCTGTTTTATTGGTGAAAGAAACTTCAAAGACTTCTTAAAGAACTACATCCCCGCTCAACGTGGAGATATCATCGATATCGAAAATAACCGCAAAATCGGTGAACACGAAGGCGCGATGTATTACACAATCGGTCAAAGAAAAGGCTTAGGTATCGGTGGCATTCACGGAGAAGAAGCCAGAGGCTGGTTTGTCGTTAATAAAGATGTCAAAAAGAACATTTTATATGTCGCTAGTGGTGATGAAAGTAGCTATTTATATTCGAAAGGCTGTACAGTCACTAACTTAAATTGGATTAGTAAAAAGCCAGAAGCTAATCAAAGATTAAACGCTAAGTTTAGATATAGACAAGCTGATAATCCAATCATCATTAAAGAAATAAATGATGAACAAATAACTTTAGAATTTGTCGAACCAATCAAAGCGGTCACACCAGGCCAAGCCGCGGTCATTTATGACGGGGATATTTGCCTTGGTGGTGGTCTAATTGATAAAGTTATCAAATAATAATAGTTTTTATCATTTTTTAATGATATATTATTGTCGCAAAGCAGGAAGCTCATATAGCTATTGACCTTTTAGCGAGTGCCGGTTGGTGAAAAGGGCATAAGGAAAATACTATAAAGCCACTTCCGAAGTTTCGGGTAATGCCGACGTCAGAATAACGATTTATTCTTAAATAAGTGCTCCCATAATCATGGAAGAATAAGGATGGTACCGCGGAGAAATCCGTTCCTTAAAGAGGTACTTTTTATTTATTTGGAGGTAATTCTATGAAGTACATGAAAAGTAAAGACATTCGTAGAATGTGGTTAGACTTCTTTGAAAGCAAAGGTCACCATGTTGAACCAGGTTCTTCTTTAATTCCAAAGAACGACCCAACATTACTATGGATCAACGCTGGTGTCGCCGCTTTAAAGAAATACTTTGATGGTAGTGAAATCCCACCAAGCAGAAGAATCACAAACGCGCAAAAATGTATCAGAACTAACGATATTGAAAACGTTGGTGATGCCACTCACTTAACATTTTTTGAAATGTTAGGTAATTTCTCCATCGGTGACTACTTCAGAAAAGAAGTCATCCCATGGGCATGGGAAATGTTAACAAGTGAAAAATGGTTCAACTTTCCAAAAGAAAGATTATATGTCACTTATCACACAGATGATTTGAAAACAAAGAAATGTTGGATGGATGCTGGTGTTCC
>CAMNMM010000132.1:0-3240 GCA_946544655.1 uncultured Caryophanales bacterium
CTAACGAATTATAGTCAGTTAATGAAGTAGCAAGTATTGTACTAAGTGTTCTTGAATTAGCAAATCCTGAGAAGAATTTAGGAGCGATGCCACGATATATTCTCATCGCTGTTAATTCTCCTTTTTCTTCACACATTGATTTAGCAAGTTCTAAACAATAATTACATTGCTCTTCAAAAGATGGATTAGGTAATCTTTCACTTGTTTCAAAATAGGTCTTAATTTGTTTAATGAGGAAGGGATTTCCCATACCACCACGGGCCACCATCACAGCGTCCGCTCCAGTGATTTCAAGAGCGTTAATTGCGTCATCTAGAGTATAGATATTACCTGAGACAATAAGTGGTACTTTCATCTTGTTTCTTAAGTCTTTTAAGAGGTCAAAATGTGGTTCTCCCATATAGAGTTCTTTTCTTGTTCTAGCATGTATTGCAATGGCATCAACACCACTGTTTTCAAGCTCTTTTATGACGTCTAAGAAGTTAACCTCATTATAGCCTAATCTAATCTTCGCGGTGACTGGTTTTTCAGTAACACTCTTAATAGCCTTAATGATCTCACCACATAAGCTAGGATTTAGCATCAAAGCAGAGCCCGCACCGGTCTTAGTAACCTTAGGAACAGGGCAACCCATGTTCACATCAAAAAAGTCGATATTGGGGTTTAACTTAAGCGATACGGCTGCAGCTTTTGCCAAGTTTTCAGGCTTAGCGCCGAATAATTGGACACCAGTGAGCGTTCCATCTTTTTCATAGGTCACATAAGACTCTGTTTCTTTGTTTTGATAGATAAGTCCCATATCAGAAACCATCTCAGAAACACAGACGTCCACACCAAAAGTATTGAGGTATTTTCGATAACCTGCACTTGTAATTCCCGCCATTGGGGCAAGAACGACTTTTCCTTCGATGTTAAATTGACCTAATTTCCACATAGTAAAAGGAAGGTTTTGCCCTTCCTAAGTTAATTATTTATCTTCACCTTCAGCGGCTTCTGGTTTAGTTTCTTCCGCTTGTGGTTCAGCAGGTTGTTCACCTGGTTTTTCATCTCTTCTAAGATGACGGTGTTCCATCAAATAATCGATTTCTTCACCAGTGATTTGTTCGTGTTCAACAAGAGTCTTAGCAAGAAGTTCAACATCCTCTCTATTCTCTTTAATAACACGAACTGCTTCATCATGTGCTTCTTCCACGATCTTACGAATTTCAGCATCAATCTTTGTAGCGGTATCCACTGAGAAGTTCTTTTGAGTAGATGTATAGTCTCTACCTAAGAAGACACTACCAGTATTTCTTTCGTATTGGATTGGTCCTAATGAAGACATACCCCATTCACACACCATAGCGCGTGCGATAGCGGTTGCGGCTTCAATATCACTTGAAGCGCCATTAGAGATATCATCACAAAATACTTCTTCACTTGCGCGTCCGCCCATAAGGCCTACGATACGAGCGATAAGTTCTTTTTTACTGTTAGTAAAGCGATCATCTTCAGGTGTCATACGAACGTGACCGCCTGTATTGCCACGTGGGATAATAGTAATCTTTTGGACTTTATCAGAATGAGGATATCTTAAACCAATAATGGCGTGGCCACTTTCGTGATAAGCAATCATTTCTTTTTCTTTCTTTGTTAAAGAACGAGATGATTTAGCAGGACCAGCCACTCTACGGTCAATAGCTTCATCGATATCATCAATTGTGATCTTTTCTCTATTAGCACGAATCGCTAAGATAGCGGCTTCGTTCATGATATTTTCAATATCAGCGCCTGAGAAACCAACAGTTCTCTTTGAAAGATTTTCAAAGTTAACGGATTCATCAACTTGTTTGTTTCTAGCGTGTACTTTGAAGATTGCTTCTCTACCTTTTCTATCAGGTAAGGAAACAGTAATCTTTCTATCAAAACGACCTGCTCTTAAAAGAGCTGGATCGAGAACGTCGTCTCTGTTTGTGGCAGCGATAACGATAATACCAGAGTTATCATTAAAGCCATCCATTTCAACGAGTAATTGGTTAAGTGTTTGTTCACGTTCATCGTTACCACCACCTAAGCCAGCACCTCTTTGTCTACCAACAGCATCGATTTCATCGATAAAGACTAAGCATGGAGCGTTTTCTTTAGCGATTCTGAACATGTCTCTAACACGTCCCGCACCGACACCAACGAACATTTCGACAAAGTCGGAGCCAGAGATGGAGAAGAATGGAACACCAGCTTCACCCGCAACGGCTTTGGCCAATAATGTTTTACCACATCCTGGAGGGCCCACTAAGAGGACACCTTTTGGTAATTTAGCACCATACTTTGTATATTTCTTTGGTTCTTTTAAGTAATACACTAATTCTTCCATTTCGGCTTTTTCTTCATCAGCACCAGCAACATCTGCAAATTTAATCTTGCTTGTATTGACTCTTCTAGCACGAGAACGGTTGAAATCCATCGCTTGTCTATTTGAGGAATTGACAGAAGAGGACATTCTTGAGAACAAGAATAATAAAAGTAATGTGGAACCCGCTAGGATAATAATTGTTGGGCCCCAACGATCAAACCATGTTGATTCGTAAGGATCTTTAACAGTGATAACAAATTTTGGTGCAACACCTGGTTTGTATTCATTGTTCTTAGCGGCATCAACAATCATTTGAGTAATTGATTTTTGAATAGTTTCTTTAGTACCATCACCATCAATATCAACGTACCAATCTAATGTTGTGTTATACATTTCTTCTGGGATGCCTGTGGTAAACGTTGTTTTAACAGGTTTACCATTGGAATCTGTTTCAGAATAATGACCATTGATTGTAATCTTTGTTTCACCTTGGACTAATTGAACATCAGTGATTTTGCCTTTGGCTAAGTAATCAACAAACAAATCTGGTTGGATTTGCTTGACTGTGCTCATATTAGAGAAAATGAAATAAGCGATTAAACCTAATATTGCAGCGACGAATAATATCGAAAAAATAAAGCTTCGAGAAATTCGACCTTGAGGTCTATTGTTTTCTTCATCCATATTTTTTACCTCCTCAATATTTACGCGATTGATTTATTATAGCCATATTTCTTTTATTAATAAAGAAAAATGCTATTAATGGCTTTCACTTAACGTAAAAATTGCAGTTATCTTCTCTCTTAAAGTCTTTTTGATATCTAGGAACGTAGATAATTGTTCCGTCTTTGTTGACGATGACTGGCCATCTTTTTCTTAATGGAACTGGAACCTTCCAGTCAATAAAT
>CAMNMM010000133.1:0-3233 GCA_946544655.1 uncultured Caryophanales bacterium
CCGCATGCTAAGTGATTATGTGCAACAAAAAGATAAACATAACCGTGTCTTCGTGGTCCATAGATTAGATGAAGATACTTCTGGTGTCTTTATGATCGCGAAAAACGTGAAGATTCAACAAGCCTTACAAGAGAAGTGGAATGATATCGTTAAAAAACGTGGTTATTACGCGATTGTAGAAGGTGTCATGGAAAAGAATAGTGATACGATTAAATCTTATTTAAAAAAGAACAGTCAAAACTTAATGTATTCTTCTAAAAAACCAGGGGATGGGCAACTTGCGATTACTCACTACAAAGTAATGAAAACTAATGGCACGTATTCCTTGCTTGATGTCAATATTGATACTGGTAGAAAGAATCAAATTCGTGTTCACCTAGGTGAAAGAGGTCACCATATCATTGGTGATGATAAGTATGGCGAACCCGCTAATCCGATTAAAAGACTTGGTTTGCATGCTTATGAATTAGACTTTATTCATCCATTTACCGGTAAGCTAATGAAGTTTACCGCTCCTACACCAAAAGAGTTTGGTGCATTATTTGAAAATAAATAGGTAAAATAGTATATATGAACTTTTGGTTAGCAACTTCCTTAATCTTAGCGGTTACAGCAATCTATCTTATTATGATTGAATTCTTTTCTGTGGCCTTTAAGTTAACTGGGCTTGCCACTAATAAGATTAGATTCCAAGTGGCTTCATTATTTACAGGTGCGGGCTTTACCACACAAGAAAGTGAAATTATCACTAATGATAACCGTCGTAGAAGAATCGCTGTTGTCTGTATGTATACAGGTCATATCTTTTCTGTTGTCATCATGGGCTTAATCATTAACGTGTTAATTTCTATTGGTGAATCGCTTAATGCGGATCGTCCCGCTAGAACATTTACCGAATGGTATTTCATTGTCTTCTATATTTCTCTTGGTGTATTCCTTTTGGTTTTGTTCCTTAAAATTCCACCAATTAATAAGAAATTCCAAAAGTTGCTAGAAAAAATTGCGATTAATACTTCTAAAGCAAGAAGAGAAACAAATATCATTACCGTCCTCGACTATTATGGTAGAAGCGCAATCGTGGAAGTCGTTTTAAATAGGCTTCCAGAGTTCGCTAAAGAAGCATCTTTAGGTAATATGGCGTTAACTAAAAAATACGCCTTAATTCTTCTTTCTTTAAGAAGAGGCAATAGACGTGTGACTATTAGCAGAGACACAATGCTCGCTAAGGGCGATGTTATCGTTGCGTATGGCCATATCAACGATATTCGTGAATGTTTTATTAATTCACTTTCACAAAAAAAGAAAAATAACGATACAGTGGTTATTGATAACACTAATGAAATTCAATTAATCAATAACTATGGGGCTAATACTTTAATGGAAGTTGTGGTCCATGAAGTTCCAAAAGAACTTGATGGTATTAAAATGAAAGATAGCCATCTAACAGACCGCTACTCCATTCAAATCATTATTATTAAAAGAAACAATGAATATCTCTTCGTTGATAAAGATATGATTATTGAAAAGAACGACATTGTGACCTTGTTTGGTCCATATGTTAATATCAAACACTTATTCAATAACGAAGATAAATAAAGAAAAAAGCGCCGCAGCGCTTTTCTTTTAAATTTCGCCTCTTCTCACATGAGAATCGTATTTCTTACGTTCCGCTGTGTTGAGGATCTTCTTTCTCATTCTATAGGTGGATGGTGTGATTTCCACAAGCTCATCACTATTGATATAGTCTAAGCAAGCTTCTAAGGACATCTTACGTGGTGTCTTTAAGACAACAGTATTATCTTTAGTAGCGCTTCTTACGTTAGTTAAGTTCTTCTTAAGAACACAGTTAACTGCTAAGTCGATATCATAACGGTTTTCACCGATAATCATGCCTTCATAGACCATGACACCTGGTTCAATGAACATTGTGCCTCTTTCTTCAACGTGCTCAATAGCGTATGGAGTGGCTTGTCCTGTTTCAGTGGCCACTAAGACACCGATTTGTCTTTCACCTAATGAAGCACCGGATACTGGGCGATATTCTTTATATGTATGAGAGATAATGCCGTACCCTTTGGTTAAGGTCATGAAATTGGTCATAAAGCCTAATAAACCACGAGATGGAATGACATATTGGAGAATAGTGACTGTTTCTCTAGCGTCCATATTAACTAGTTCAGCATTTCTATTGCCTAAAGACATCATAATGTCACCAACATATTCATTTGGCACATCGATTAATAAGTCTTCATATGGTTCACATCTTTCACCATCGATTTCTTTAATGATGACTTGTGGTTTACTGACTTCTAATTCAAAGCCTTCACGTCTCATATTTTCAATTAAGATGGATAAGTGTAATTCACCTCTACCAGAGACAACCCAAGATTCTTTATTTGGGATTCTTTCGACTTTAAGAGCAACGTCTTTTTGTGTTTCTCTAAATAATCTTTCTTCAATCTTTCTCGCGGTTAATAACTTACCGTCTTGACCAGATAATGGTGAAGAGTTAGTGCCGAATGTCATTTGTAAGGTTGGTTCATCAAGTCTAATTGGAGGTAATGGATCAACGTTATTGAAGGCACCGATTGTTTCACCAACGTTAATATCGGTTAAGCCTGCGACTGCGACGATTTCACCAGCGGAAGCTTCTTCAATTTCTAATCTTTTTAAGCCTTGATAACCAAATAACTTCATAACTCTGAAATTAGTGGTGGTGCCATCAAGTCTAGCAACGGTAACGTTATCGTTAACGTGGATTGTACCTTTTTTAATTGTGCCTAAGCCAATTCTACCGACAAAGTCGTTATAGTCTAATAAGGCGACTTGTAATTGAAGTGGAGCGTTAATATCCACTTTTGGAGCAGGAATTTCTTTAATAATTGTGTCTAACAATGGTTCCATACCTGGTTTTTGCGTGGAAACATTAGCCTCTAAAGAGGATGTACCTTTTAAACCAGAAGTATAGATGACTGGGAATTCTAAGAATTCATCAGGAGCACCTAATTCAATGAAGAGTTCTAAGACTTCATCAAGAGTGCGTTCAATATCAATGTTATTTCTATCGACTTTATTGATAACAACGATTGGTTTGATGTGGGCTTGTAAGGCTTTCTTTAAGACGAATCTTGTTTGAGGCATGGTGCCTTCGAAAGCGTCAACGAGTAATAAGCAACCATCAACCATGTTCATAATTCTTTCAACTTCACCACCAAAGTCAGCGTGTCCTGGAG
>CAMNMM010000134.1:0-3158 GCA_946544655.1 uncultured Caryophanales bacterium
GGTTTTAACCACAAACAAGTTGTTTTCTTTTGTTAAAGAAGTAACCATTTCTGGAATCATTTCGACATCCGCTTTCGTGAGCCAGTTAAAAAATTCCACGGCTAAATCTGGACCAGGGATTTTTTTAAAGCCTGGATAATTATCAACACGTGGAGCGATGTTAATTTTGCCACCTGGAGTAGAACCTTCAATAACAGCAACATCAAGTCCTGCTTCTTTTAAGATAATTGCGGTTCTAATACCACATGGGCCAGCGCCTAAGATAAGTGTGTCAAAAGTTTTCATAATAGGATACCTCCTAATTCATTATACGAGGAAACTGCATATTTCGCGGCTTTGATGCATTTTATTTCTCTTGGACCCCAAGTGACTAACATCGCATCAACACCCGCATTAGTCGCGGTTTCATAATCAATATCGTTATCACCAATATAAAGGACTTCTTCCTTATTAGCAATTGCTAATCGTTCTAAAGCTTTTTCAATTCCTAAAGGACTTGGTTTAGGAGCGTTAACATCATCCGCGGAGATAACGACATCAAATAAATCTTCAATATGACATATTTCTAAAGAATATTTAGTTAAAGGTGCACCCTTATTAGTGACCACTCCTAATAGATATCCGGCTTCTTTTAATTTCTTAAGTGTTTCAATTTCATTATCAAAAGCTTTCACATAAGGAAGATATAGTTCTCTTGAGGTTTCTTGGAAAGCTTTATATATTTCTTCAAATGTGTAATCAGGAAATTCATCCACGAGTGTCTTCTTAATAGGAGGGCCGGAAAAATATATTAATTCTTCTCTAGTTCTAATCTTCGCTGGTCTATATTTCTTATAGAGTGCGAAAAAGGACTGAATAAGCATTTCATCGGTATCACAAAGGGTGCCATCTAAATCGAAAAGAAGAACTTTATATTTATGCATTTGCTTGTTGGCCTTTCAAACCATTGATAAGTGTTGGAATAGAGATACCTAAGCCAAGAAGGATAGCGCCACCCACCACTAAGAACATCACACCAATATTGAATTGGTTATAGCCCATGACTGGGGCAAATGTTGTAGTAGACATTAAAGCGATAGCCACTGCGGTTAAAGCTCCTCCCACTACTAAGATAGCGATTGAGCCAATAAGACCAACCTTTTTGTCTTTTTCTCTAACGATAAATGTATTGTTTTTCTTACGAATAATATTACGAACAATGTGATTACCCACAATTAGTAAGACACCGGCGGCAACATATGCCATACTCCAGAACCATGACCAATAGCCATCAGGACCCATATTGAAGGCCCCGTATCTTAATGGTTCCATGAATAATCTAGTTAAGCCATACCAAATGAGATAGCCGAAACCAACATCACCGAATTCAACATATTTTCTAAGTTTCTTACCAAATAATTGTGATAAGAGGAAATAACCCGTTAAGTTAGCAATAGCTTCAATGAGGAATAAAGGTACGTAAAGTTGATTTGTGCCAATTAGATTAGGGGCTCCTTCAGCAGTACTATATTGTGCATTCCTCCAAATGATTTCTGGTAACCATTTCCAACCATCAAGGTTTTGAATAACGCCATGTACTTCGCAGTTAAAGAAGTTACCAAGTCTACCAATGGCTTGAGCAATTAAAATCATCGGTAAAGCAATATCAAAGATCACCCAAATGGATTTACCTTTATTACGCCACATATACCATATAACACCAACGACAATACCAACAATTGCACCACCTAAGATAGTTAAGCCACCTTCCCAAATTGCTAAAGGCGCCCAAATCTTAATTTCGTTACCAAAAAGGTTCATCGTGGTCATTGCACGACCATAATCAAATTTAGTGGTCCATTCACCAATCACAAAGCCAATACGTGCACCAATGATACCAGCAGGGAACGCTACGAAGAATGTTGATTCCAAGATACCATGTTCGCCATATTCCTTATACATTTGATGATCGGCTAAGAAATAGACGAGAATTGCACCACTTAAGATGCATAAAGCATAGAAAGCAATATTTGGTTTACCTGTCGCAGGTGTGACAAATCCTTTGGTAAACGAGATACCATTAACTAAAGGATATGTTAAATAAGGCGCTAAGCCGTTTGTGTATAAGAAAAGTGATAATATTGCAGCGGCAAAACCAATAAACATAATTCTAAAAAGCCACTTATTAAGCTTTTCAGGAACGTTCTTGCCATAGTAATGAAGAATAAATGTATTAATAGCGGTAAATAAACAACCAATGAATAAGATAGCGCCCACTACTAGCTCTACAACATGTAAAGCATCTGGAGTGGCACCTAGCCACATATAAAAGCCAAAAGAAGCAACGATAAAGAACGCTGCTGCCGCACCGATAGCGATACCAACTTTGATAAATAACTTTTTAAAATTTAATTCAATCATTGGCGTTTTGACTACTTGGACAGTAAAAACAATGCCCACTGCCGCACAAATAGCAAATAACACCAAGAAGATAATTGCTAATACCATAATCTATTCGTAATGCTCCTTCTTTAAGACTTTCTTTAAATATTGACCAGTATAAGAGGCTTTGTTATCCGCCACTTCTTCTGGTGTACCAGTAGCGACAATCTTGCCACCAGCATCACCACCATCTGGTCCTAAATCAATAATATAGTCAGCAACCTTGATAACATCAAGATTGTGTTCAATGACTAAGACTGTATCACCATGGTCTACGATTCTTTGTAAGACCTTGATTAAACGTTTAACATCATCAGTATGTAAACCTGTTGTTGGTTCATCTAAGATATATAACGTTTTACCTGTTGGACGTTTTTGTAGTTCACTAGCTAACTTAACACGTTGAGCTTCACCACCACTTAATGTCGTAGCAGGTTGACCTAACTTGATATAGCCTAAACCGACATCGTATAAGGTTTGGATACGTTTGGCTAATGATGGCCTATTAGCGAAGAAATGTAAAGCATCTTCCACAGTCATTTCTAAAACATCATAGATGCTCTTACCTTTATAGGTGACTTGTAATGTTTCTTCGTTATAGCGTTTACCGTTACATGCATCACATTTAACATAAACATCTGGTAAGAAGTTCATTGGGATACGAGTGACACCCGCACCACCACATTTTTCACATCTTCCGCCTTCAACATTAAAGGAGAATCTGCCTTTATCATAGC
>CAMNMM010000135.1:0-3143 GCA_946544655.1 uncultured Caryophanales bacterium
ATTCAATGCACATCGAAAGGAAGTCGTTGTAGACTTGACGACAACATCCTAAAGTTTTCTCAATTAGTTCTTTTTGAGAAGGATTAGGATAGATTCTAAAACGATATGTTCTTTTAACTGTCTTAATCATACTTATCCTTTCGAAATATAAGAAAAGGGAAATAAATGCTTGATGCATCATCTTCCCCCTATATCCTATTTCCTAATAATATTATATCAATTTACTGATATAAAAACAAGACTCTATCAATACTTTTTAACCAGAAATTAATCAACGCGGCATTCATCGCATTTGGTTCATTGTTTTCGTCATAAGTACCAATGATAAGTACTGGCATTGGGTAAACCCATGTTTGTGGTCCAAAATCTTTACGCATATTATTTTCCTTTCAAGTATGCACTTAAGCGTGACATCGCGTCTTTCACATTATCTAAACTAGTCGCAACATTAACTCTAATGAACGCTCCACCATTTTTACCATAATGGAGACCATCGTTAATGAATAGACCAGTTTGCTCTCTTAGTTCTTTAGCGAATCTATCGCTAGGTAAACCGTAGTAAGATATATCAAGCCATAACAAGTATGTCGCGTGGCCTGAAACATATTTAACATGTGGGAGATTATCTTTAAGATAATTCTTAACATATTTTTTATTGATTAATAGATATTGATTAAGTTCATCAACATACTTAGCCCCTTTAGTGTACGCCGCGATAACCGCGGGAACAGCAAAGTAACTAGCCTCACCAATATCATCGTGATAGAAAGCCGCTTCAATCTTGTTCTTAAGTTCCGGATTATTAACAACTGTAAGCGCGCTATGTAGACCCGCTAAGTTGAAGACTTTAGAAGGAGCAATACAAGTGATGATATCTTTAGAGACACTTAATGCTGGAACATATTTATATCCTGGGTCAACAATATCACAGTGAATCTCATCAGAGATCATTTGGACATTGTATTTAGCTAGGATGTTATATAGTTTTTCGATATCTTCTTTTTCCCAAATCTTTCCTACTGGGTTATGAGGGTTACAGAAGATAAATAATTTGACATTGTGCTTTTTAATCTTTTCTTCAACATCTTGATAATCGATATAGAAATTATCATTTTGATAAATCAAATCTGAAACAATGAGGTTTCTTTTGTTATTTGTCACAACTGTAAAGAAGTTGTTATAGACAGGAGAAAGAATCATCACGTTATCATTTTCATTAGTTAGTGTTCTCACTAAGGAATCTAAAGCGGACACTACACCAGTCACATAAATCATAGATTTAGTGTCTAATTCAAGATCATGACGGGACTTCCACCAGTATTGATATGCTTTAAAGAATTCTTCTGTGGGATATGAATAACCATAACTACCGTCAGTCGCGGCTTTCTTAACTGCCTCTTGGATTTCAGGCATAACCATAAAGTCCATATCAGCGACCCACATTGGTAGTTCATTATCTTTCACATTCCATTTTTCAGAATGAGTATGTCTTCTATTACTTAACTTATCAAAGTTATATTTCATATTATTCCTTAACGATGATTTGAGCATCACCACGTTTATTTTCATCAATGATTAATTCTTTATAACCTTTGCAGCGGATTACACCACTCGTTGGATTTTTAATTGATTCAATAACATCAACGATATCAGCGTCGATGTCTTCACAATATTCAAAACATAATGAAGTATCAAGTAACTTACAGTTAATCATCTTTAAGCCTTTGATATAACAAAGTCCTTGTAAGGAAGAGATTTCACAATCAATGAATGTGAGGTTCTTACTATTCCAGCCAAGATATTCCCCGTTGATCTTACAGTTAATAACTGTGACGTTTTCTACATTCCAGAATGAATCTTTACTATTGAGAATAGAATTCTTAATAACGATGTTTTTACCACCATCGAAAAGGTAGTTGCCATCAAGAGTGAGATTATCAACTTCGATGTTTTCACTATTCATCCCAAAGTAGTCACCTTTAACTACGACATCTTTGAGTTTGATATTAGTGCATTTCCATAAAGTTTCACTAGCGTTTGGTAGTTCACAGTCTACGAGTGTGATGTCATTACCCCTTCTAAAGGTCTTAGGAGCCGAAATAAGACACTTTTCCATCAAAAGGTGGTTAGTATACCAAATGCCACTTCTCGCAGTTTCTAGGAGTGTAGAATTAGTGACTTCGACATTTGTGGTGTACCAAAGTGGATACTTCCACTGAAAAGTAACGTTATTTAGTTTTAAATCAGAACTCTCTTTTAAAGGAGATTCTCCATCATGAAATAAGCAACTTTCAATGACCGCATTATGGGTATTGAATAAGGCTCTTTCACCGGTAAAATCTTGATTCTTGATACTTAATGGTTCTTTATTCATGTTGATATTTTAACTTTTATTAGCATTAATTGCTAATCAAATGCAACTTTATCGATAGTACTTTTCGAAAAAGAGTTTTTGATATAAAGATGGTATTAACTTATGGGTGGTTGGATCATATTCCGATTGCGTGCCACCACTATAGGAGCTTGTTCCTTCTTTGACACCACTGGATTTGATGTATAGATTATTAAACCATTCACCAATATCTCCTAGTAAGTTATGCTTCTTCCAGAAGTTACTCACATAACTTGTTGTCTTATTAAAAGCGGGATCTACTTGATGTAAGCCTTCTCTTTCACTTTCAGTGAGATAAGTACCACTCGCCATTGTTCTCATTTGATAGAAATAACTAGTATAAGCACTATATCTAAGAAATGGACTTTCACTATTTAAGCAGACATAGAACGCTAGTTTGTTAGCGTCATCTTCTCTCATCACTCCTTTAGTGTGGGCAAGTTCATGTGCGATAGTAAGTGGGAAATTAACTTTAGTGTTAAGCACATTGATATTAGCCTCGCCTAAGGCGTTAAAGGTAACACCAGTAATTTGGAATTCACGATAGATGAAAGAAGACATCATTGGTTTAACCGCACCAAAGTAAGGAGCAAAATAATCATCAGTGACGATTTTATAAGCTTCTTTTACTAACTTAGTGGCTTCATTTAAATCATAGCCTTTGACATCGCCTTCTTCGGTGAACTCTAATTGACTAATGCATAGATTGACATCATCAGCGAAGAAATTATAGATATCGACATATTCGGTT
>CAMNMM010000136.1:0-3093 GCA_946544655.1 uncultured Caryophanales bacterium
ATCACCTTTAAATCTCTTACCTAAAAAAACCGCTAAGGTCAAAAAGATCACTAGAGTTAAAGTTACTGCAAATATATGGGAAAAAGAAAATAGACCAGCAGGGGTTCTGCCCTCTTCCAAGAAGAACCATTTATAAAAATTCATAACGCCACTATTGTAGCATTAAATGAAAAAGAAGAAATATAAAACTCCGTAACGTTGTTATTACGGAGTCTTCTTATATTATATAAGGATTAAGTATTACTAGAACAAAGCCTTCCAGTTATTGAAGTGAGTTTGATTTGATGGATAGCTTGCAGCGGTACCATATGAGCCAAGTGGCGCGAAGAAGGCTAAACCATAGGAGTTACCGGCGGCAGTACCTTTAGCGTTATGAATAATCATTTCGCTTAATGCAGTTTTCGCATCATTGATTTGAGTGGCAAATGATGTGAATGTGCTATTACTCGCTAATTTGTTTAAGAAATCTTTACCATCAAATAAGCCAAATCTATAGAAGTCTTCATATTTTTTACAACTATTGATGACTTGTTTGAATGTGTTCTTATTGCTGTTGACTTTGTCTTTAATAGCCGCGGACATTGCTTCAAATTTATTGAAGTAATTGTCCATCTTATTTAAGTCTAAGACTGATAAGGTTTGATCACTAGACCAACCATTGTCAGAAAGGAATGTATCACAGATTTCGGCTAAAACAGTTTCAGTGTCATCGCCAGCATAAACATCGTCTAACCAATTATCATAATCCCAGCCTTCACCAGCCTCAGTTTCTTCACTACCAACCATGTAATTGAAGTATGGTGAATTGAATTCAGCAAGGTCTTGAAGTTGCATTAAGCAGCAGTCATAACCAATGAATTCTAGTTTTTCGTTGAGATTTTGTGTTTCAAAGACATTGTCCATTGCGGCTTTGATTTCTTGGGCTTCTAAGGAATCACTATAATAGTTTTCATCATAGCAGCAGCCTTCAAAAGCACCACCATGGTTCCATAAGATAAGACCTGTCTTTTCCGCTGGATATTCTTCTAAGCCCCAGTTAACAAATGATTGAAGTGTTTCTTGCTTACCCATGCTAGCATTTGGTAAAGAAGCATCTTGTTTTAATTTTTTGTTTTCAACGTGGTATCTGCCTATCTTATTGCCAGAAATACCACTTGTCTGCCATGAACGGGCGCCACCAGTTTGAATAACGATGTTAACATCGTCTGGTTGACCATTAACGGAAAGAATCTCATTAATATCACGTGTAGCAAAGCCATAGTAACCACTTTCAAGGTCAGCACCACAGATATACATGAGGATTGTCCATTGATCTAAAATTTGCTCTACAACAGTGATTTCAAATGTCGCGACAACTGGAACATCTTTATTGAATGCTGTGGCGGTAATTGTGGTTGTGCCTAAGGAAATACCAGTAACAACACCATTTTGATCAACTGTCGCGATTTTTTCATCAGCAGAAGACCAAACAACAGCCTTTTCGTTTGTGGTGATAGGATCAAAAGAAACATTTAATTTTGCTCTCTTGCCTAATGAGACTTCAGTGTTACCACTGATGGAGATGGCGTTTGGATAAACGACATCAACAACGTCGATAGAGAAGAATTGTAAATTCCTTTTTGTGTTTCTAACGCTTGGAGCGAATGTTGTCACATTTGATGTGCTTGGATCAAAGCATAAGTAACCAGTTACACCATAGTTAACGATTAATGTTGTGGTACTAGAAATAGAGATAATCCATTCTGTGCTACCTTCATCCCAAGCAAGTTCACCTAATGCTTTATGGCCAAGTTTTCTACCTTGGGAATCAGATAAAGTCCAACGACCATTGGAGATTTTACCTAATTTTAAGCGTAAAGCATCTTTAGCGACTGTAGACATCGCACCATTGTTATATTGGCAACCCTTAACTTCAAATCCACCATCTTCTAAGCCAGTAGCCACAATACCGTATTCGACATTACCGAAGACGAGAGTGTTACCATCTCTTAAATATGTGGAACTAGTAATGAGTTTACCAGTTGTTTTCTTAGCTGGATATTTTTCATAAGCATAAATGCTTAAGGAGAATTGACCTTCATCATTAGTGAATTCAATTTTAGCGTCAGCGTTATCTTTAGAAGCGAAATATGTACCACCAGCAGAGGAAACATCCCAGCCTTCTTTTTTTAATAAAGCGGAATAAGATTCCACCATTGTGGTTCTACCATCTAAGACACTGTTATCAGTTGTAGCGCTGAAGTATTTAGAACCATCTTGATATGTTTCAACACTTTCTGACCATGTTTTATAGCCAACTGGTGTTGGGATAGTTGTTTCAATACTTTCTTGTGTTAAGAAGGCAGTAAGAGTTTCGCCTGGGAAGAGATTATCTGGTTCATTAACTAAGACATCTAATGTCGCAGATTGTTCTTCATATTTAACAGCGATTGTTTGAGCACCAATACCATAGTTATCAAAGCCACTTACTTCGTAATCATTAACAGCATAAGAAACATGGTTGGAGTAATTAGCGGTGACAGTTAAATCTAATTCATCACCGACTTCGTAACCAGTAGAAGCTTTGTTATCAACGACTGTAATGCCTGTGATTACAGGAACATTAACAACGATTTCCACAGTAACTGATTGACCTTCATAGGTAATCACTACTATTTGGGTACCTGGTGTTTGAGCATCATAGCCACTGACATCATATTCTGTAACTTCAGTAGTTGTATCGTCGGAATATGTCGCGGTAACAGTTAAATCCAAAGGATCCCCGACTTCGTAACTATCTTGATTATTTGTAGCAGTAATGCTAACAACTTTAGCGGTCACTTTGACTGTCACAGTTGTGGACTTACCTGCATAGGTGATAGTGACAACTTGTTCACCAGCTTTTCTATTATTAAAACCAGTTACTTCATATCCTTCAACGACGGCAACATCACCATTAGAATATGTCGCGGTGACTGTAATATCTAATTCATCACCAATTTCATAATTATCTTTATTGCTTACCGCATTGAGGGAGGTAAGAACAACAGCATTTGAAGAGTTGTCAGATGTGAAATTACCACTATCATCGATTGCGCTGGAGGTATAACTTAC
>CAMNMM010000137.1:0-3044 GCA_946544655.1 uncultured Caryophanales bacterium
CTAATTTATTAAAAGTTTCTGGTGATGGCTCTACTCAAGGCGTTCACTATAATACCAAAGACTGTTTCAGGCTTGGCATGGCGTATGGCAAAGTCATCCTTGATAACAATTTATTAGACTAATTAGGATTAGAATAATAAAAACAAGCGCTTAAATGTGCTTGTTTTTTAATGACTGGACATCAGTCACATTTGTTCCATATTTGTATTAATTCATTTGGTGTAAAGACAGGAAGCTTTGAATTTTCAAAATCCTTTTTGTTGAACGTGACAATAGCATCACACATTGATTCTTCTGCTGCCACTGTTTGTAAAGAATCTTCGTAATCAGTTGCTTCTGAATATAACGATTCTATAGCGGCATCTGCGCTTGTATTAATTACTTTTGATGTCATTTCATACACTTTTAATTGCAATTTCTTAGTTAAGTCGTTGTCATGTAAATATTTATGCATAATATAGCCGAAATCTCTAAGACTCATTGCAGAAACACAGGTTTGAGTATTGCGTCTTGCTACATATTGAAAAAAACCAAAAACAGAATCGTAGTTTTCTCTTTTTAGAAAAAACTCCAAATACACGTTAGTGTCAATTAATAACCGCATTTCTCTTCTATCGCCTCTCCGATTAATTCTTTATAGTCTTTTTTCTTTGCTTCCTCTGGTATTTCTAAACCAGCAATCATCCTCTCAGCGTCATAAAGAGCTTTTAATTGAGGGCTGATTAAAACACAAACCACTTTATTGTTTTTGGTAACATATACATCTTCAACATCTGCTTTTTCTAAGTAAAGACTTAGATTATTTTTCAATTCTGTCGCAGTTACATAGCACATAATTATCACCTCAATTACATTGTAGAGAAAAATGTACAAAACGTAAATATAAAATGTACAAAATCTATAATAATAATGTACATTAATTCTAAATCGCTTTATTTGTGCATTTATATAGTTATCTTTTCGAATATTTGATAAAATATCGAAGATTACACATATGGAAAAGAAAATTATTATTAAAGGCGCTAGAGAGAATAACCTCAAGAACATTGATGTTTCTTTACCTAAAGATTCATTAGTGGTTTTTTCTGGTTTATCTGGTTCTGGCAAATCCACTTTAGCGTTCGATACAATCTTTGCTGAAGGTCAAAGAAGATATATGGAATCATTATCTAGCTATGCTAGACAGTTCCTTGGTAACTTTGATAAACCAGATGTCGATGCTATTGAAGGCTTATCACCAAGCATCGCTATTGATCAAAAGTCTGTTTCTCATAACCCAAGAAGTACTGTTGGTACTGTTACTGAAATCTATGACTATTTAAGACTTTTATTTGGTCGTATTGGTGTTCCATATTGTCCAAATCATAATGAACCTATTATTTCTTTCTCAGTGACCATGATGACTGATGTTGTCATGGCTTATCCAGAAGGAAGCAAAATACAATTATTATCACCAATCGTTCATGCGGAAAAAGGTACACAAAAAGATGTCTTGGATAAGATTAGAAAAGACGGCTTTAACCGTGTCCGTGTGGATGGGGATATATTGACGCTAGAAGAAGTGCCGGCTTTAGAAAAGAATAAAAAGCACAGTATTGATATCGTCGTTGACCGATTAATTATCAAACCTGATGTCAGAAGTCGTGTCTTTGAATCAATTGAAACATGTCTTAACTTCTCTAAAGGTTTGCTTATTATCTTAAATGGGGATAACGAAAGGTTATTATCCGATAAACATACATGCCCGAAATGTGGTTTCTCTGTTCCAAGAGTGGAACCGCGTTTATTCTCCTTTAACTCACCTTTAGGTTTCTGCCCAGACTGTCGTGGTTTGGGTATGAAAAGAGAATGCGATATTCGTAAACTCATTCCTAATCCAAAATTAAGTATTAATGAAGGCTGTATTAAATATTTAGCCCATATTGTTGGTAGTCAAAACCTTGAATGGACTGAATTTGTTTTACTTTGTAATTTATATAACGTTCCAATGAATAAACCTTGGAATGATTTAACAATGGAGCAACAAAGAATCGTTTTATATGGTTCTCCTGTTGCCCATCAATACACACTTAAATCTAGCAGTGGTAACACTATGCATAGAAATCAAATCATCGAAGGTGTTAAAGCTAAGATTGAAAGATTATATAACGAGACTACATCCGATTGGATGAGAGACTACTATGAAACATTTATGAGTGATCATGAATGTACCACATGTCATGGTAGAAGATTAAATGACGCTGCTTTAAGTGTGAAGATTGACAATAAGAACATTTGGGATGTTTCATCTATGCAATTAAAAGACTTAAAAGCGTGGGTAGAAGCTTTACCAAATAAATTAAGCGAATCTGAAAATAAAATCGCGGATTTAGTCTTAAAAGAAGTTAGTAACCGTACATCTTTCTTATGTGATGTCGGTCTTGAATATTTAACATTATCACGTTTAGCCATGACTTTAAGTGGTGGTGAATAGCAACGTATTAGATTAGCCACACAAATCGGTAGTAAATTAACTGGTGTTTTATATGTCATGGATGAACCTTCTATTGGTTTACATTCTAGAGACAGTGAAAAACTCATCAAAACAATGAAAGAGATGAGAGACATCGGCAATACCTTAATCGTCGTTGAACACGATGAAGAAATGATTAGAAGCGCTGACTATGTCGTTGATATTGGTCCTGGCGCTGGAGTACATGGTGGTGAAGTAGTGGCCGCTGGTACACCAGAAGAAATCGCTAAAAATGAAAGAAGCATTACTGGTGCCTATCTTTCCGAAAGAGAATATATCCCTATTCCTAAGAAGAGAAGAAAAGGCAATGGCTTATTTATCAAAATTAAAGGCGCATCTTGTAATAACTTAAAGAAAGTGAATGTCGATATCCCATTAGGGGAATTTGTCGCTGTCACTGGTGTTTCTGGTAGTGGTAAATCATCTTTAATCAATCAAACATTATTTAATCATTTAACAGAACACTTCTCCGGTGAACCCGCTTTCGCTGGTGAAGTGAAATCTATAGAGGGTTTTGAAAATATTGATAAAG
>CAMNMM010000138.1:0-3018 GCA_946544655.1 uncultured Caryophanales bacterium
TGTGCTTTCTAAAGACACAACAGGTTTATTTTCTTTTAGAGCGTTCAATACTTCAGGATTAATCTTTAGCATCGTCATGTTCTCCTCTTAATGCTTCAACAATATATGTGGCAATTAAATAAATTGCCGATGTAATCACTACTATTATACCAATCACAAACCAGTTAACTAAAGTTAATGATGGGAAGTTAATAGCGATAATAGATTCTTTAACTCCAACTTTAAAGGAAACAAATCCGGCCGCTACAAGTAATCCTGCTTCTAGTATTGCGGCACCCGCAAACACTAAACCACGATATTTATTAAGTGGTAGACAAATCTTTAATAAAACAACCAAGCCTAATATCGTAAAGGTAATAACACTCATCGTTGTTGCGGTTTCTAAAGAATATGTACCGGAATAGAAAATATGTCCTTCTTGGAATATATATAACAAATAAATTGCGGTTACTGGTAATAGCATTACTAATGAAGCAGGAATAGCTTTTCTAAAAACGTTCACGATAAAGTTACCCACTATCGGTTCTTGGTTAGCTTCTAACGCTAAGAAGAAGGCGGCGATACCGATATTGATTCCACTCCATAATTGGAAATGTGTCGCTTCAAATGGATATTTAACACCGATAGTAGCATTAGTAATTAAAAACACTAATGTGGTCACCATAGCGAATATGGTTTTCACTAAGAATAAAGAACTTGTTCTTTGTAAGTTATTAACCACTCTTCTACCTTCACCAACGATATCTGGTAAGGCATTAAAATCAGATTCAACCAAAACGATGTGTGAAACGTTCTTCGCGGCTTCGGAACCACTATTCATAGCGATAGAGCAATCCGCACGTTTTAACGCTAAGATATCATTCACACCATCACCCGTCATCGCGACAGTTTTGCCATTGCTCTTAAGAGTCTTAACAATTAATTCTTTTTGTTCTGGTTTCACTCTACCGAACACTTGATATTTATCAACCGCATCTATCACTTCTTCATCGGATAAATCTGCGAGTGAAATATATTTATCCGCACCCTCAATACCCGCTTCTAAAGCGATATGACTAACAGTTTGAGGATCATCGCCAGAGATAACTTTAATCGCTACACCATTTTCTTTAAACCAAGCGAAAGTTTTAATCGCCTCATCTCTAATATGGTCTTGTAAAACAATTAAAGCGATGGGTTCAATAATACCCTCAACAGTCTCTCCGGTAATTGGTTTTGTACCTTTACCTAAAACAAGCACTCTTAAGCCTCTAGAGGCATATTCTTCTGCTCTCTTAGCTAATGGTTGCTTATCTAAAATGTTCATAAACTGCAAAGCGCCAAGAATATAAGTTTCATTTCCTTGGAATGTGGCCGCGGAATATTTGTTATCACTATTAAATGGTAAAGCAGTAACAACACCTTTGGTTAATTCGTAATTAAAGTATTTTTGCAGGGATTTTGCAGTTAAATTGTTATCTTTTGTGGCTTTTAATAAATTAGAGACAATTTGGGAAATATCTTCTTGTGAATATTTAATACCACCTACTGGTATGACATTTTTCACATCCATTTCACCATTGGTAATCGTGCCAGTTTTATCAACGCACAAGACATTGATTCTCGCTAGCATTTCCACAGAATAGAAGTCTTGCACTCTCGCACCCTTCTTGCTGAGTTTTAAAACCGCGACCGCTAAAGCGACAGAAGTTAATAAATATAATCCTGAAGGTATCATAGCAATCATAGATCCAGAGATACCTTTCATGGAAACTTTAAAAGCGTCGTAATCCTTAAAACCACCTTTAAAGTAATAAACAAAGAAAGTGGCTATTGCCATAGTCACAACAATCGCACCGATAACTTTAAACATATGAGTTAAAGTTCTTAATATTTTAGATGGGGAACGTTTGAATTTCTTGGCTTGTGATTGAATGGTTTCAACATAGCTTTCTTCACCGATTACTTCAGCGTGCATAACGCCATTACCACTTATGACATAGGAACCGGATAATAGTTGATCACCAACATTTTTAATAATGGGTCTAGATTCACCAGTTAACGCCGATTCATTAACAATCACTGAACCGGATAATAATTTACCATCTACTGATATTTGGCTATCTCCTGATAACAAAACGATGTCATCAAGCACTATTTCGTCAACTTTAATGGTTTCTTCTTTACCGTCTCTAAGCACAATAGCTTGAGGTTGTGTTAAAACTCTTAATTTGCTCATTAAATGACGAGCTTTAATATCTTCGAATAAACTAATGCCGATATTGGGTAATAAAACGACCAAGAATGTTAAGCCAGTCCAATATTGAGCGGCAATCATTAATCCACCGATAGCGAATAACAAAATATTAAAGAAACTAAAAACATCACTGAGAATAATTTCTAGATATGTTTTACCAACAACAATTTTAGTTTTATTAACTAATCCGAGTTCTTTTCTTTTCTTGACTTCATCTTGAGAAAGACCTTTGTCGGTTTCAGGAACGACTCGGACTATTTGTTCTTCGTTTTTCATATACGTATATGATAAAAAAACTTGGACATATTTTAAAGTCCAAGTTTATTCTTTTTATTTTCCCTCTTACTTTTAAAGTAATTAGTGAGCATTTTGGAGCATTCTTCTTCTAATACCCCTTTGATAATTTCTGGGTGATGATTAATGTTTTTAGCGTCTAATACATCTATAGATGAACCAAACGCTCCACCCTTAGGATCATATGCCCCAAAATATACTTTGCTAATTCTCGATTGGATTATCGCCCCAGAACACATAATGCATGGTTCTAATGTCACATATAATTCGCAACCATCTAATCGCCAACTATTTAATTTTTTGGAAGCTTTTTCTATCGCTAATATTTCTGCGTGACCTAAAGGATTTTGTTTAGTCTCACGAACGTTATGCGCTCTAGCGATGACTTTGTCATCTTTGACGATAATGCACCCAATAGGAACTTCGTCGATGAGCTCAGCTTTTTTGGCTTCTTTTAAAGCCATCTTCATATATTTAATAGTTTTATC
>CAMNMM010000139.1:0-2993 GCA_946544655.1 uncultured Caryophanales bacterium
CTATTAACATTGATGAAACAAAAGATAGGGAATCTGCCATCGGAACATTCAAATTAGCGAAATCACTTTTCTTAAACCGTCGTAAAACAATCCAAAACAATTTAGTTAATACTTTGAAAGATAAGGAACTAGTCACTAAGGTGTGCTCTGACTTAAATATCAATCCACTTTCTCGTCCTGAAGACATCTCTCCAGAAACATATTTAGCGATATATCACTATCTACAAAATTAATTGCACCTATTAAAAATACTTTTTAAGTAGTAAGATTATATTGAAGATGAAAAGTTTACACGTTCGTAGTTATGCGAAAATCAATCTTTGCTTAAATATTACTGGTAAGCGTGAAGATGGGTTCCATGAATTAGACATGGTAATGTTACCTATCTCTTTGCACGACTCATTAGTGATTAATAAGCTAAACAAATCACCAGATAACTTTGTTACTGTTGATGATTTTTCCATTGGTTCATTCACCTATAACTTAGCTACTTTCTCAATTGATAAACTCCAAAGTATTTATAAGTTTGATCAAAAATTTAGAATCCTTATTCATAAGGTTATTCCTATCCAAGCAGGTTTAGGTGGTGGCTCTTCTAACGCAGCTTGCACAATGAAAGCAGTGAACACGTTACTTAATTTAGGGGCGACAGATGAACAATTGATGGAAATCGGTAAGTCTTTAGGCTGTGATATTCCTTTCTTTGTGAAATGTGAACCTGCTAGATGCCAAGGTATTGGTGAAAAGACCACTCCAATTAAGATTAAAAATAACTATTACGTGTTAATTGTTAAACCTGAAGCAGGTTGTTCCACTAGAGAAGTATATGCAGTCGCAGATACCATGGATTTAACATCTTGTGATGTTGATACAGTCATCAAAGCCTTAGAAGAAGGCGATGATGAATTATTAGCTAATAGCATTTCTAATGCTTTACAAGCTCCCGCTATTTCTTTAGTACCTGCTATCCAAGCAATTATTGATGAATTAAAAGCGGATGGACTTAAGATTGTGCAAATGTCTGGTTCAGGTTCCGCTGTATTTGCGTTAAGCACAGATAAAAAACTATTGAAGAAAGTCTTCAAAAAACTAGCAAACAAATACCAGGTTGAATTAGCCAAGGTATTGAAAAAATAAAAACATAATTTTTACATAACATAATGGAGGTTCTTTTATGAACAAGTATGTAATCGTATTAGCTGCTGGTAAAGGAACTGGAATGAATTCTCGTGATCCAGAGCATTCAAAGGTTTCTTATCCAATCTTAGGAAAACCAATCATTAACTATGTTATTGATGCGGTTAAACCATTAGACCCACAAGAGATTGTCACTGTTGTTGGCTTTGGTGGTGAATTAACAAAATCATTAGTGGAAAAAGAATCTGATATCGTTTGGCAAAAGAGATTATTAGGTACAGGTCACGCTGTTTTACAAGCAAAACCATTCTTAGAAGGTAAACCTGGCCAAACATTAGTTATCTATGGTGACACACCACTCGTAGAAACTGAAACATTACGCCAAATCTATCACATCCACGAAAAGAACAAATATGATATGACTGTTGTTTCCGCAGTTTTGGAAAATCCAAAAGGATATGGCCGTATCTTACGTGAAGATAAGAGTAATCGTATCTTAGCGATTAGAGAAGAAAGTGACTGCACATTCGCTGAATATGAAATTAACGAAGTTAACACTGGTATCTGTATCATTGATAACGAATTATTATTCAAATACATTGAAAGATTATCAGTGGATAATAATAGACACTTATTCTACTTATCTGAATTAGTCCAACTCTTCATCCAAGATAACTACCATGTTGGTGTTTTCGTGGCGGAAGAAATGAAAGAAGTTTATAGCATTAATAACCGTGTCCAATTAGCGTATGCCGCTAAAATTATGCGTAGAAGAATTAACCAAAAATTAATGCTCTCTGGTGTTTCTATTGAAGATATTGATTCTGCTTATATTTCACCAGATGTTGAAATTGGCCAAGACACAGTTATTCGTAGCAACACAACCATCTTAGGTAAGTCCAAAATTGGTGAAGCTTGCTCCATCGGTCCAAACACCATTCTTAACAACGTTGAAGTCGGTAATGAAGCGGAAATTATCTCCTCTAATTTAGATGGTGTTAAGGTCGAAAACTCCGCAAAAGTCGGTCCTTTTGTGGAAAAACACGGTAAATAGTATGCAAATAGTCGAGAGTTTCGGTAAGAACGTTTTTGTTGGTGAAAAGATGGTCGGATATATCGACCGTGAAGGTATTTTTATCAACCGTCAAAAGTTTGCGGACATCACCCCAGAAGGTGAGACCTCTTTTGGCACCAAAAAGCTCGGTTATGTTGATGATGATGGTTATATCATTATCAAAGATAAAGAAGTTGGTTACATTGATAACAACAATAACTTCGTATTTTACGATATTAAATTTTAGGTGATTTTATGATTGCAATTGGTATTGATATTGGTGGTATGTCAATTAAAGGCGCGGCAGTTGATAGTAATGGCCGTGTCTATGATAAATTCAGTATGCCTTTTGTTAAAGGTGAACCTGGTGAAGACACCATCAGAAAATTAGCAGCGTTAGTGAAAGAATATATCGCTTCCCAACATTTAGAAGGCAAGATAGCCGGTATTGGCATCGGTTCTCCTGGCACTTTAGATGTGGAAAATGGCATTGTTAACTATGCAAATAATTTAGGTTGGAATGAATTACCAGTAGCAAAAATCATGAATGAAATACTCCCATATCCAATCAGATTAACCAATGACGCGAACGCAGCAGCATTAGGTGAGGCTAAGTTTGGTGCGGGTAAACAATATGAAACCGTTATTATGCTCACATTAGGCACAGGCGTTGGTGGTGGAATCATCATTAACGGCAAACTCTATGAAGGCAATCAAGGTAAAGGCGGTGAACTTGGTCACGTTGTCATTGAAGTTGATGGTGAACAATGTTCATGCGGTAGAAAAGGATGCTTAGAAGCTT
>CAMNMM010000140.1:0-2989 GCA_946544655.1 uncultured Caryophanales bacterium
AATAGCGGGCTTATCCTTTCAATTTATTGCAACATATCGATTAAGTCTCTTAATCCATGTGTATGCCTATGTTTCATTTCAACGGCTTCATCGATTGGGTAATCAACGATTTCGTTTTGCTTAATACCAACAATTCTACTTGTTGGTTCTTTATCACATAAGATTTCGATAGCTCTAGCGCCAAATCTCGCGGCTAAGATTCTATCGTGAGCGGTTGGAGAACCACCTCTTTGTAATCTACCAAGAACTTCAGTTCTTGTATCAAAGCCTGTTTCCTGAGCGATTTCACCCGCTAATTCGTTAATGTCTAATAAGTTTTCACTGACGATAATAATCGCGTGGCTCTTATTTTGGGCTTTCATTTTTCTTAATTTACGGAATAAGACTTCCTTCTTAAGTGGATGTTCGACACAGATGACACCTTCAGCACCTTCTGCTAAAGCGGCAAACATTGCTAAATCCCCACAGTGACGACCCATAACTTCAATTAAGGAACAACGTTGGTGAGAACCAGATGTATCTTTAAGTTTATCGACACAATCACAAATTGTGTTAAGCGCGGTGGCAAAGCCAATTGTTTCATCAGTGCTACCGACATCGTTATCAATTGTACCTGGAATACCAATACAGATTACGCCATGTTTAGATAAGGCTTGTAAGCCTCTAAAAGTGCCATCGCCACCGATACCAATTAAAGCATCGATTTCAAAGTCTCTAAGGTTATCCGCTGCTTTCTTACTCACAGCTTCTTCTTTGAATTCTGGAATACGGGCACTTCTAATAATTGTGCCACCTCTATTAATGATATCTTGTGTGAAGTCTTTATTAACTTGACGGATATCACCTTCGACTAAGCCACGTAAGCCATCATAGACGACATACATTTCTTTGCCTTGGAATAAACCTGCACGGATACAAGCGCGTAAACACGCATTCATACCTGGGGCATCACCGCCACTTGTTAATATTGCAATTTTTCTAATCATGACTAGTTTCTCCTTAATAATAATTTATTATTACGCCTAACATTATATACTTAATTTTATAAATGTCGTTGTAAAAACTCTTTTTTCCACAAATTTTAATGTGGATAAGTTTTAAAAAAGTGTAATTTTTTAACTTATTTATATGAATATATAAATGTTTATACACATGATGTGGATAAGTATGCGCCTAAAAATGTGCATATCTTTTTCATTTTACTTTTACTTTTTCTATGTGTGATAATAGCGACACCAACATTGAAAGACTCCCTTATGAAAGTATTAGCACACCAAGATTTCCTAGAAGTAAGATTAGCCTCTCTCATCGCGGATTATGACCGTGATACTTTGAGTAATCTCTACCAACCAATGATAGGCTTTGAGGCCTTATCTTTATACATGACACTTTGGAGTGAAGCTAATAACGAAAGGGTCTCACCATTATGTACACACGAGCAAGTATTCTTACGTATGAGGATGCCCGCTAGTGCGTTTGTTGATGCCAGAAGATATCTTGAAGCAGCGGGTCTACTTAAGACATTTGTCAGTGAAGGTGAAGATTTCAAAATCTACCATTACGAACTATATGCTCCTAAGTCCCCAAGTGGCTTCTTCGATGATACGTTACTATATGGCATGTTAATCAGAAGTATCGGTGAAAGTAATGCTTCTAGACTTAAGAAGATCTACTTGTTGGACGCTAAACAAGACTATGGAACAGAAATCACCGCCAGTTTCGCGGAAGTCTTCCATCCTCAACTTGATGATGAAGCCTTCGTAGAAGCGGCTGATAGCAAACAAGTAGTCAAAGGTCGTAATAGAGGCAAGATTAAAGGACAGTTCAATTATGAAGAGTTCTTCGATTCCCTAAAGGAAATATCGCAACTCAAAGAATCAGCCTTCAGAAAAGAAGAAATGAAGGAAGTCGAAAGACTTGCCACACTCAATGGTGTAAATGAAAAAGATGCGGCTAATCTTGTCAATCAAGTCTATGACTTGGATAAACCAAAAGGCCAAAGAATTGACTTTGATAAATTAACGAAGATCATGCAAGAGGCAAGTAACTACAAATACCGCTATAGAGGTAAGGATGTAGATGAAGGACCAAACCTCAATACTGGTAATAGTGATCTTGCTAAGAAGATCAATCTTATGGAAACCAAAGCGCCAAAGGATTATCTAGCTTACTTACAAGATGGTACAAAACCTGCAACTGCGGATATTAGATTAATCAATGATTTATCTAAGAACTACCATCTACCAAATCCAGTCATAAATGCAGTCGTGGATTACGTGCTCACAAAAGCGGATAACGTTCTCTCAAGAGCCTATGCTGAAAAGGTTGCAGCCTCTCTTGTTAGAGAAGAAGCTAGAACCGCAGTCGATGCGATGAACTATTTAAGAAAGATAGATAAGAAAACGCGCGGAAAGAAAGTAACAAAGAAAATGGTGCTCCCAGTGGAGAGCATTAAACCAGATAAAGAAAATACCACTGATAAGTCCAAGACCAATGATGATGGTGACTGGGAATTAGAGTGGGATAGATTAATGGATGAATTAAATGGAGGTGATGACGGTGGAAAGGCTTAAAGTAAACAATCTTAAAATCACAGCAGATGATTCTTTATTAGATCAAATGAAAGAAGTGATTCACCAATGTCCAAAAGCAATCAAGTATTGCAAGAACTTAGGAATGAGTGATGAAGATATTGATTCTAATGTAATCAAAATCTATGATTTTGCAAGAGACATCAATTACTGCTCAAATTGTCCTGGACTAAAACAGTGCAAGAAGGAAAATGCTTACTTAACAAGTAAAGTCACATTTAATAATGGTGTCGTGGAAACACAGCTTATTCCATGTCCAACACTTCTAAAACGTGTCAGTTTTGAAAGACAGTTCCTCATTCAAGATTTCCCAGATGAATGGCTTGATGTCACAATGCCAGAACTTGATAGAACTAAAGGTAGAACAAAAGCCACTGTTGTTTATAACAAGTATATCA
>CAMNMM010000141.1:0-2935 GCA_946544655.1 uncultured Caryophanales bacterium
CTCCAAACATCGACTTCTTCAAATTAGTGCCAAACGCCTAATTGCTTATAAACATTGATTACATCAAAATAGTGGTGTCCTTCGGGATGCCACTTTTTTAATAGCCATATCTTTTTCTATTAAGCACTAAGAAGATTGTTCCTAAACCAACATTTAATAATTCACCTGCGGTTAATGCCCACCAAATGGAAGCATCACCAAAGAGAATTGGGAATAAGAAAGCAAAACCTATTTGGAATATTAAAGTTCGACATAAAGAGATAATTGCTGAAACTGCGCCATTATTAAGCGCGGTAAAAAATGAGGAAGTAAACATAGAATAGCCCAAGGCTAAATATGTAAATGAATAAATAATAGAGGCTTGAATAATAAGATTAATTAAATCGGTCTCCCCATGTCCAAATAAATGGGCAAAAGGCACTGATAAAGAAAGAGATAAAGTAAACATCGCAATACCTAAAACACCCATTGATGTCCAACTCTTCTTTAGAATGTTATGTAATTCACTTCGATTCTTCGCTCCATAGTTATAGCCAATAGGAGGCGCCATACCAATGGAATAGCCAATAAAGATGGCCGCAAAAACAAAGGAGATGTACATAATGACCCCATAAGCGCTAACCCCGTTAACCCCATATGATCTTAATAACTGTGCGTTATAAATAACGGAGACTAAATTCATCGCAATGTTAGAGATGAATTCACTCATACCATTATAGATAGCTTGAAAGATATCTTTATAATCTAATTGTGTTTTACCTAATCTAATAGGTAAATCCTTTTTATATATAAAATATAATAATGGTCCAAAGCCACCCACTAGATAACCAATAATCGTGCCCAAAGCGGCACCTAAGATACCCATCTTAAAGCCAGCGATAAATAAAGCATCTAAAGCAATATTAGTAAGACCCGCTAAAAGAGTGAAAAAGAAACCAGTTTTACCTCTTTCTGCGACCATGAAGAAGGTTTGGAAAACATTTTGTAACATAAATGCTATTTGACCTAGCATCATGATTTGTCCATATTGAATGGCATAAGCAACCATTGTTTCGGTGCTATCAATGGAGAAATGCGCCATTAAATTAACAACTGGCTTAACAAGTAAAGAACCAACAATAGAAAAAATCACGCCAAAAGCAATCGTAGTGTAGACAATTAAAGAAAATGTTTGATTAGCTTTATCTTGCCTCTGCTCTCCTAAATATTTTGACACTAAAGCGGTACCACCTGTCCCAAGCATGAAACCGATTGAACCGATAATCATGATGAACGGAAAGATAAGATTGACCGCTGCAAAAGCATCATTATTTGCGAAATTAGCGATGAATAATCCATCAACAACAGAATATAAAGAAATAAAGACCATCAACATAATAGGGAAGATAGTAATCTTACTAATCTTTTTGAATGTGAAATGTTCGCTAATACTGACTGGCATACGCAATATTATAGGCATATTTGCGCAGGTGTGCTATTATTTTTAAAAGACTACGTAGGAGTTTAATATGGCTTATCAAATTTTTACTGATACTTCTTCTGGCATGTCCAAAGCCTTAAGAAAAGAATACGGTATTGAATATTTCCGTATGGGTTTAAATGTCGCTGGTGAAGAAAAACATGGCGATTTAGATTATGAAGAATTCTCAAGAGAACAGTTATATGCATGGGTCAAAGATCCAAAAATTACAATTACTACATCATTAGTAACCGCAAAAGAATTCACTGAAAAGTGTGAAAAATATCTTGATCAAGGCATTGATATTCTTTATATCGCTTGTACTGATGCCTTAAGTGGTACAAGAGCGGTATTTGAACTTGTTAAAAGAGATTTAGAAGAAAAATATCCAAAAAGAACAATTCTATCTATTAACTCATGCCGCGCTGAAATGGCCTTAGGCTTAATGGTCGTGGAAGCCGCTAAAATGCAAAAAGAAGGTAAAAGTATTAAAGAAGTCTATGACTATATCGAAGCCAATAAACAATATTTCCATCAAGTCGGTTCTATCGACACTCTTAAGTATTTAAAAGCCTATGGTCGTGTGAGTGGTGCAGCCGCTTTCTTTGCTGACACCTTAAATATCAAGCCTCTCATTATGGCGGACATCTATGGTAATAACTACACATTCAAGAAAGTACATGGCCCAATGAAGGCAATGATCGAATGCTTTAACTATGTTAAGGAGAATATGGTGGAAGGTGTGACTGATGTTGTATATTTAGGTGAAACTATGCCAGGTGAGGCTAAAGGTTACTTAAAGAAACGTATTGAAGAAGAACTCCATCTTAAAACTGAAGAATATATTATTAGCCCAATTGTTGGTGTGTGCTGTGGACCAGGAATGTATGGTTGTTGGTTCAAGGGCAAACTAGTGACAGAAAAAGGCGCTCAAAAATAACTAATTGCTACCTAAACGAACCGCTACTATAATATAGAGTTATTGTCGTGGTATCGAATATGGATAAAGCACAAAACAAAGAAAAAAGAAGCGTATCAGTCAAGACAATCGGTTTCACTCTTGGTGGCTTTGGCATTGTCATTGTCGCCCTTTTAGTGGCCTCTTTATACATGCTTTCTTTCCAATTCAAAAACGTTAAAAAGACCACGGAAGAATACGCTAGTTTAAAGACTTCAGCGATGGATGTGCAACTCGCTAGTGATTATCTCACTGATCAAGCCCGTTCATTCGTGGTCACTGGTGAAGATGACTTTGTCTTTAACTATTTTAAAGAAAAGATTGATACAAAAAGACGCGAAAACGCTTTAGTAGCGCTTCATGATAAACTTGGTGATATCCAAGCCTATAAAGATTTAAGCAACGCAGTTGATAGTTCTGTCGCTTTAGAAAATACCGAATATTATGCAATGCGTTTAACTATTGAAGCTTTCGCTAAAAGTTATAATCCTGATGATTATGAAACGGTCGCGAATAAA
>CAMNMM010000142.1:0-2924 GCA_946544655.1 uncultured Caryophanales bacterium
TTCTGACTATTATGATTATTTCTCTTATTTCAATAATGACCAGATGGCGATGTTCGATGCGATTATCAATTGTTATAACACTAGAGTTAAACCATTAAATCTTTTTGAGAAAACAATCTCCGCAGGAACGGCTGTACAAAACTTAAGAACATCTTATATGGGTGATACTTTTACTAGAGATGGTAAACATATGTCCAGTGTCCATGGCCGCTACTTATTAGCGAACAATTTCATCTCTAACATCTTTGAAATCGATTTAGATATCAGTAATAATTCCTATCTTCCTTTGGATGTTAATCCCTCTTATATGACTGTTGTTAAAGAAGCGGTGAGAAATGCGAGATTACATCCATTAGAAATCACTAATAGTAAATATAAAGATTGGGAATTAGGGCTATATGATTTAACTAATTACACAGAAATTGATGCCGAATTAGTGGGTTGTTCTTTCTATAACTCCACAGATGCTAATGATTACAATAAGAGAATTTGTAATACCTCTGGGGCATCTAATAAATATGTCACCACGAAGAGATTTACTCCTTCTACATTACCTGTTGGTTCCTTAGTGTTCTGCAAAGAACCATTTGGTTATCGTCCGGAAGCTTGGGTTAATGATGCTGTGCAAAGTACAAGACCTGATGAAAGATATGATAATGTCTTAGAGATTACTTCTAATTTCTGGCAAGGCTATCAATATCGTGCGTTTAATATCTTTAAATGTGGAAAGGCTACTTTATCAGGTGAATATATCAACGAACAATATGATGAAATATTCGATGGATTTCACATCTATGTTCCTAATGCTTCGTTAGGCACAATCAAAGTTAAGGGACAAAATGATTACTATAATAATGATAAGACATTATTTAATAATAATGGATTAGATATCGATAATTATCATAGATTACATTTAGATCCCATTATCGGATTCTATAAATGTGATAGTTATTACTATTTCATGAATAGCCATGTCGATGACACGGCGAAGAGATTTGTCTGCACTAGACCCTTCTATAGTGCGAATAACGATTTACCAGAAAACACAGTGTTAATTGTTGATTCCGGCTATCGTTGGAGAAGTGATTGTTGGAAAGAAAAAGCGACATATTCTCCTAGACCAGATAATGTCACCACAAACTTTACAATTTTAGATTCTAATTTCTTAGGTAATTTCCGTGTTAGAACATTTAATATATCCACTACTTCTTCCGCATATGTTTATCAAAACTTCATCGAAAGAATGAATCATTTTAGAATCTATCTTCCCAATTAAAGAAAAGGGCCTTATTTAAGATTATGACCCTCATTTTCTTTTAATGTTTCTTTTGCGATTTCCACGAGTGTGGGAAGTTCTTTTTCATCCACAGGTGGATCTCCGGCTTCATTATAGGTATGACCAGATGGCCTAAAGGAAGAAACATCAATTTTGTCTCCTAAGAAATAGAACGCTAATAAGTAGCCAGTTAATGTTCTTCCTCTTTCATTAAGATGGAAGCCATCTCTATTGAGTTCATCACCGAAAACTTTTCTCGCATTTTTAATCGCTTCACCAGAAGGAATAATATAAGGAATATTCACTCTCTTCGCCGCTTCTACATAAGCGTTTCTCACGTCTTTAGTCATCGCCTCTTGATCAAGAGGATTTTGCCCATATTTATAGTGTTGATAATATTTGCCATAGCTCCATGTTTGATGGATGACAAATTTTGCATCGCTATATTTTCTCACTTCTTCCATAAGTTCGATAAGATATGGAAAATAAGTATCGACATTCCAAGAATCTTGACTGACTTGTTGGAAAGTTATGTAGTCATATTTTACGAATTTTAATCCATAGAAGATATCGACCCATGTAACGATTTTCTCCCCACCATTTTCCATGAAGAAATATTCTTTATCACCAGTTCTAATATTTTTTAGATGTCTGCTTATAGGACATCCACCGATATAAAGAACATAGATATTTAAATCTTCATGTGCGGCCTCCGCAATTTTATGGACATAGGTTGAAACATCTTCCGCGAAAGAGTTACCAATACAAAGTATATTCATAATTAAGCGAGTTCCTTTTCCACCGCATTAATTAAAGCAGTATATTGTTTATCGTTATCACTATTACTCTTGCCACATATAGAGGTATAGATCTTTAATTTAGGTTCGGTTCCGGAAGGACGGGCAATAACTATTGAACCATCGGTTAAATACATCTTCACCACGTTAGATTTCGGAAGACCATTAATGCCTTTAGAATAATCTAATAATTTCTCTATAGAAACACCATTGAGTTCCTTAATATCATTTCTAAAAGGTTCCATGACATTATTCATCTTGGTGAATCCTGATGAACCGGGGAATTCAAAGGATTTGAGATAATTGCTGTAATAACCATATTGTTTATATAATTCATCAAGTTTATCTAATAGAGAGATACCTAATGTCTTATAATAAGCGAACATCTCCACGATCATAAAGACACCGTCAACCGCATCTTTATCTCTCACATAAGAACCGGTTAAATAACCATAGCTCTCTTCAAAACCTAAGATATAAGATTCTTCCGAGTGTTTATCTTCTAATAATTTAATTTGCTCTCCGATATATTTAAATCCTGTTAAAACATCCACGACTTTCACGCCATAGTGTTCTGCGACTTTACCCGCCATATCGGAGGTGACGATAGTTTTGACAAAGACGGGATCTTTGGGCATCATATGATTTTTATTTCTCATCATACAAATGTAATCAAGTAATAAGATACCGGTTTGATTGCCACTTAATAAGACGTGTTCGCCATCTTTATTCTTTACTGCAATACCAACACGGTCACAATCCGGGTCTGTCGCGATTAATAAATCCGCATCGTTCTTCTTCGCATATTCAATTCCTAACGCCATCGCTTCTTTAATCTCTGGATCAGGATA
>CAMNMM010000143.1:0-2920 GCA_946544655.1 uncultured Caryophanales bacterium
GTTTCTAATGATGAGCATTATCCAAATGATTATCGCCCACTTCTTGAGATATCCAAGAAGGATATCGACAGTAACGCCCGTCCTATGTATCAAGAAGATGTACCAGACTTTGCCAAATATAAATACATATTTATCGGTGGACCTGCTTGGTTCTTCTATTGGCCAATGATCAACTACACATTCTTAGATAACCATGATTTAACTGATAAGACTCTCATTCCTTTCGCCACTCATGCTGGCTCTGGTCTAAAAGGAATTGACGATCATTTAATTGAAATGTATCCAAACAACAAAGTCTTAAAAGGTATTTCTATCAATGGTAGTGATACACAAGCGGATAAAGATCATGTCAAAAAAGTGATCAAGAATTGGCTTACAAGTATACTATAGGATACGCGTACACGAAGATGGCGCTCCCAAAATTATGGGTAGCGCTTTTTTCTTGCAAAAATCTATAAAAAGGTCTTGACACATATATACCTCGTGATATGATGTATACCGTGAAAAGAGGTATGCTATGGATGCTCAATTAAAAAGAGGTGTACTAGATGTCTGTGTCTTAGCGGCTATTAAGAATGAAGATTCCTATGGCTATAAGATCATTAAAGACTTAAAACCTATTCTTGAATTATCTGAATCCACACTCTATACCATTTTGAAGCGTTTGGAAGAAGCCAACATGTTAGTGGTGCGCTCCGCGGAATACGAAGGCCGGCTTCGTAAGTATTATCACATCACACCGAATGGCTTAAGAAGAATTGAAGACTTCAAAAACGAATGGAAAGAAATTATGGAGATTTACGCCTTCATAGAAAGGGAGGAAAGATATTAATGAATAAACAACAATTCTTAGATGAACTTAGAAGTAAATTAGTCGGTCTTCCCGATGAGGAAATTGAAAACCGCGTTAGCTTCTATGAAGAAATGATAAATGACCGTATCGATGAAGGTAAAAGCGAAGAAGAAGCGATTAACGAAATCGGTACAGTGGATGAAGTAGTCAGAGAAATCGCTAAAGATACACCGCTTGTGAGCTTAGTGAAGCACAAGATGAAACCAAAGAGAAGACTCAGAGGTTGGGAAGTATTGATTATTATCTTCTCATTCCCATTCTGGCTTCCACTTGTGATCACCGCCATTGCATTAACATTTGCCGCAATCGTCGTGATGTGGAGTGGTGCAATTGCCGTCTACTCAATTGAAGTGAGCATGATTGCCACCATGATTTGGGGCATCTTAGGATACCTTGCTAATGGTCTAGCAGACACCTACTACTTAGGAGCCGCTTTATTAGGCTTCGGTGGTACCATCCTTATGGCGTTTGCCTGTTTTGGGGTAACCAAAGGGATGTTCCGTTTAACTAGATTTATGATAATTGGCATCAAAAGTGCCTTTATCAGAAAGAAAAGGAGATAAGGATTATTATGAAAGGTATATTTGTTGCATTAATCGTCGTCGGCAGTATTGCCGTAGGCGCTGGTGCGGTAATCGTGGGATATAACGTAGTTAAAGGTAGAAAGAGTGATACCTATGTCACTAATAGACATGAAATCAATGAAGAAATCAAAAACTTCGATATCCATACCGCTACTGCAGATGTTGAATTAATAAAAGCAAACGATGGCAAAGGCTTAGTCGTTTGTGAAGAAAAAGAAAAAGTTTATCACGAAGTCACTGTTCAAGATGGCTTATTAAAGATCAAAACAATTGATAACCGTAGATGGTTTGAAAAATGGTTCTTCAACTTTGATTTTAGACCAATGAAAGTCACTGTTTATTTACCAGAAACCGCTTGTGAATCTTTAAATTATGATTCATCCACTGGTGGTTTAGATGTTGCTAGTGACTATACATTCACCAGTGTGAAAGCTGTTGCTAGCACAGGTAGTATCAAACTTAACAATAAAGTTACTGGTGATATCGAGGCTAGAGCCTCCACAGGTAGTGTCTCTATTAAAAACGCTACCGCTAATAAACTATATGCAAAAGCCTCTACTGGTAGTGTCTTAGTTGAAAACACCGAAGTAGTGGGTGAAGCAAGAGTGGAAGCCTCTACTGGTGCAGTTAAAATTGATGGCTTAAAGTGCGCTAGTTTCTATGGTAAAACAAGCACAGGTAGCTTCAATGGTACAGAAATTGAAGCCACAGGTGATGTTTATATTGAAGGATCAACAGGTTCTTCTACAGCAAAAACCATCAAATGTCAAAACCTCACATTAAAGCATTCTGTTGGTTCTACAAGTTTAGAAGATGTCCAATGTGAAGACTTAAATGTTAGAGCAAGCACAGGTGGAGTTAAACTCACTAGCACAATCGCTAACAATCATATGGATATTAAAACAACAACTGGTGATGTCATCTTTAATGATAGTGATGCCGCTAGCTTAAAGATTGAAACAGATACTGGCGATGTTAGAGGTAACTTCTTATCACCAAAAGTTGTCTTCTTTGATTCTGATACAGGACATGGAACATTCCCAAAAGAAACAACTGGTGGTGTGTGCGATATCAAAACTGATACCGGTAACGCAAACCTCACCTGGTAATAATATGAAGACGCTCGAACGAGCGTTTTCTTTTAATTATTTATTAAAATAAAAAAATGTATTACAATTACCACATACATGAAGAAATTTTTAGCAACTATCTTTAGCACTTTATTTGTTTTATTCTCTTTAGCGGGATGTACGAATAATGCTCAAGCCAATTCTGAATCCTATGAAGGTCATCCACGAATTGTCACTCTTCAAATCGTGGGTTTTAATGATTTCCATGGCAACACTTTAGATAGTGAAACAGGTTTAGGCATTTCTAAAACCGCTTCTGTTATTAATGAAGTGACTAATAATAAATTAAATACCATCATCTTATCACAGGGTGATATGTGGCAAGGTTCCGCGGAAAGTAACTTAACTAAAGG
>CAMNMM010000144.1:0-2910 GCA_946544655.1 uncultured Caryophanales bacterium
ATGCCTTCATGTCTATATAAATGTTGATCAAATCTGCTTTTTATTGTTTCTAAAACATCATTCATACTTTAATGATATAGCAAATAAGGATTAATTAAAAAAATATCTTTATAAAAGAAACGCACCACATGGCTCGAATACGAGTAAACAAAAGAAAAAGAAAAAACCAGGCTTTTACACCTAGCTTATTTACTTATAAAACCATAAATGGCGCCAAAGATACCAAATACTGCGATTGTCCACAAAAGATATTGTTTTCTCATAATACTTTTATCAATTATTTAATATAATAATTAGGAACTGGTAATTATATGAGAAAAGATTTCAGCAAAATAGCCTTCGATATAATTGTGGTTGCAGGCCAAAGCAATGCAGAGGGTTATAGTGTTTCACTCGATAGTGAGCCTTTAGTGATATCTGATGCTTATGAAATAATTGATAAAAATAAATTTGGAATGAAACTAAAAGAAGATGGCTCCTATGGTGGTCTAGATTTTGTTTATCCAGTGGAAACAATCATTAGAGAGCTTCAAGAAAGAAGAAGCGATGATGGTACATATTGTTGCGATTTATCTTTAAGTTTTGTTGAGGAATATAAAAAATCTCGTTTTTATTCACCAGATAGAAAAATACTTGTTATCAAAACCGGTTACGGAGGAAGCGGTTTTGCTTTCGATCAACAAGGTGTTGGTAATCCCTTATATATAAGAACATTAGATATGATTAATATCGGATTGTCTTTAAATAAAGAAAATAGAATAGTCGCATTTCTTTGGCATCAAGGAGAACACGATGCTTATGAAAACGCTTGGTTTACCTATAAAGAGAGATATGAATATTATTATTCAAATCTTTTGAAGATGTTCTTGGGTTTTAAAGAATACTATAAGCAATTTGATTTCCCTATTATTACCGGTGGCTTATGTAGAGATTGGGTAAAACGTTATAGAGAACAATCTAAAGCAGTTGAAAACGCGACGATTGATGTATGTGAAAAAATCGGAAATGCAAGATTTGTTCAAGCTTCCGATTTATCTAGCAACGCAGAAGAAATCCATAATGGAGATTTAGATCACTTCTCAAAACGTTCTATGTTGATTTTGGGCAAAAGGTACTTTGATGCCTTCGCTTCATTAAAAAAATAATAAAAGACCTACCTTTCGATAGATCTCTTTATGTCCTATGTGTGTCCTAATCAGATGGAAGTTTTTAACCAACTTCGGATAAGTGACTTTGGACGACTACAAAAGATATTAGATTGGTGGATCTAATGGGATTCGGACCCACGACCTCCTCGTTGCGAACGAGGCGCTCTCCCAACTGAGCTATAGACCCATTGCCTATTAATATTAATAATATTTATATAAAAAATAAATTAATAGAATTATTATCTAAATGTCCTTTTATTCACCCATATCACAAAGTAAAATTATTGACACATGAAAAAAGTACAAAGACATATCGCAGTTATAGACTTAAAAGCCTTCTACTCTTTCGTAGAATGTGTTGACCGTGGACTTGATGCTTGGAAAACCCCTTTAGTGGTCGCGGATAAAGATAGAGGAAAAAACACTATTGTTCTATCTGTTTCTCCTTATTTAAAAGCTAGAGGCGTTCCTTCTAGATTAAGAATTAGAGACTTACCTAAAGGTTATGACTATATCTATGCTGTTCCTCGTATGGAGAGATATATTGAGAAAAGTGCCGAGGTAGTCAAAATCATGATGGAGTTTGTCAGTGAAGAAGATATCCACGTCTATTCTATCGATGAAGCTTTCTTGGATTTAACTAGTTATCTAGATTATTATCATCAAACCCCACTACAACTGACTTCTTTAATTATTAAGACAATAAGAGATAGAACAGGATTGCAAGCTACCGGTGGTATCGGTGATAACTTCTTTTTAGCCAAAGTAGCGTTAGATATCTACGCGAAACACGAAAAGAATGGTATCGCAATCATGAGACAAAATGATATCAAAGAGAAGTTATGGCCCATCACTCCATTAACCAAAATATGGGGAATTGGTGAAAGAACTGCTGCAAAACTCAACTCTTTAGGTATTTTTACCGTGGGAGATTTAGCGAATTCAAATCGTGATTTTATCCATCAATACTTTGGCATTATCGGTGACCAATTAGTGGATCACGCAAACGGCATTGATGAATCGGATATCCATGAAGTATATGTTCCTAAAACTACCAGTCTTTCTTTAGGACAAGTATTGTTTAAAGACTTCAATAAAGATAATGCGGTCACCATTATTAGAGAGATGTGTGATGACTTATCTCATCGTTTGAGAAACGAAAACAAGCAGACGGAAGTGGTATCCCTATATATTGGATATTCTAAAGATACGATGGGGGGATTCTCTCGCCAGATGTCTTTATTGCAAGCTACTGATGATACAGAAGAACTATTTAATGCTTTAATGGAAATCTATCATAATCATATAGAGAACTATCCTATTAGAAGGATAGGTATCAATTTCGGTAAATTATCAACATCAGGTTTTAAACAGATAGATATGTTTGGTGATGCAAAAAAAGAAAAGCATAATCACGAACTCAATAAAACCATGGATCGTTTAAAAGATAAATACGGGAAGAATATATTATTAAGAGCGAGTGCGTTAACCGAAGATAGCACCGCTATAGAGAGACATAACCAGATAGGAGGACATCGTAAATGAGTGATCGCGGAATGAAAAAATGGGCGCCTTATAAAACCCTTAATGAACAATGGTCAACATTAGAAGAACTCCATAAAAATGAAGAGAGAGTAGAAAGGCCCACTATCAGTAACGAAGTCGCAGAAGAGATTAATGATAAACTCGTTAATTATAATGGTGAGGAATTAGAATTCTACTACTATAAAAACGGAAGAATCTTAAAAGAGAAAAGCACCAT
>CAMNMM010000145.1:0-2890 GCA_946544655.1 uncultured Caryophanales bacterium
GTCACATAATTGATACGATCTTGATGTAATGGATCAATTTCATTAAATAAAGTAGGGTTCTTTTCTTTTAAGTTGTAATTAAATGGCAAAGACGCTCCATCAGTTGCTTTAATATAAGCATCTTGAGCTTTATCAGTGGCCATGAATCTCACGAAATCAACCGCGGCATCTTTGGCTAGAGCATAACTAGGAATAATAGCTTGGTGAGTAGCACCATAAGAATGGATTACTCTTCTAGCTTCTCTGATTTTGTCATAATCTTCTTGACTAACTTCATATCCTTCACCAGTTAAACTAGAATCACTATTATCAATAGCGGTTACTAATGCGGATAATTCCGCATCATTTTCAATGGTGTCGCATCTTTCAATAACAGAAGAGACAATTGGGGTCTTCATCATCTTAAATGTATAATTGGCTCCACCATGAGCGATAATATCTTCTTTAATTTCTTTCATTTCACTGACAAACCAGTCACCATTAGAGTTGAATAAAGCAGCTCCTTTTAAGAAATTACGTTGGCTAGCCATAAATGTTTGGCTATCACTAGCAGGAGAGACAAAATGTTCACTTTCCGTTAATAATTGCTTATAAACATTGAGGGATTTTAAACGGCCTTGTTGAGTGAAAATGCCTTTAGATAATGTTCCATCATCAATGCCATTCCAGAAATCAATATAGCCATCAATGCCTTGATATTGTGTCCAGAAAACATCAAATAAATTATTGAAATAACTTTCATCTTTTCCTTGAATAAAACAATATTGGGAATTGAGCTTATCATCCGCTTTATATGTGGCGTCGCGGAAATCCTTACAAATTGCCACTAATTCATCAGTGGTATTAGGAACTTTATAATTTCTTTGTTCAAAGAAGGTGGCGTTATAAACAATACCGTTCATACCACCTGCCCAAGGAGCAAAATAATATCTAGGTTCACCAGAGGTATCACCTTTTGGATAATATTCATAAGATTTTAAGAAAGAACTATTTAAAAAATCTTTATATAAAGTAGTCGTGCCAGGGATTTCTTTGTTATAAACCACATCGGTTAAATCCAAAGCATCTTCGTGCCCACTAAATTTGGCTAAGTTCATACTAAACATGAGGTCGAATTTATTAGAAGAGCGTCCGGCATCCATAATAGTTTCGGCATATGTTTGATTATCGTTTTGATAAATACTGACAGTGAGATTAGGGTATTTTTCTTTAACCCAATCTTCTTGTAAGAAAAGATCTTTAATGGCGTTAACCCATTCATAACGATAACCGGCATTAACCACATAAATATCGATTTGATTGGGATTATCGGCGTTATTCCTACAACCAATCAAGCCACTGCTAAGCATAGCAATTGTGGAAACACCTAATAAAACTTTTTTGACACTGTTTTTCATAAAAAACCTCCTTTTATCCTTTCAATCCACCGATTGAGAAATTTTTCATAATTCTATCCGAAAAGATAGAGAATAATATTAAAACTGGAACAAATGATAAGACTAGTCCAGCAAATAACTTGGGCATATTGTCGCTTCTTTGATTTGATTTTGTAATGGTATAAATACCAGAAGCTACGGTGGGGTAATCTGGTAAAAACATCATTGGAGTGGAATAATCATTCCAAGATCCAATTAAGGCGAGAATAACTAAAGTGACAATAGAAGAATGGGCTTGTGGAAGCATGACTTTAAAGAAGGCTGTATAATGTCCTCCACCATCAATTAAAACAGCTTCAACATAGTTCCAACTGACATTTTTAAAGAAAGCATGCATGACCATGAAGTTAAAACCAAAACCACCTAAGCTTGTTAATAAAACATAAAATGGGGTGTTATAAATTGGTAAATAGTCGGAGTTAACTAATTTAAGCATGGAACTGGTGGTACCGATAATAGGAATAGTCATACAGAAAATGGCAATCGCATAGATGACATTTCTTCCTTTAAACTCATATTTAGCAATGACGTAGCCAGTAAATGTAGACATTAAAACACCAGCGGAAACACCGATAAAGCAATACCACATTGAATTAAAGAACATTTCTGGTAAATAAATGCTAAACCCACGGGTATCAGACACATAAACTTTCAAAGCATCTACATAGTTTTGGAAAGTAAAAGTATATTCAATATGAGCATTTGGATTATCGATTTTTTCACCATACCAGTAGCCTGTTAAGAATAAGGAATTAAATAATAAATAGACAATAAGATATATAAGTAAGAAAGCGTAGATAGAAAACAAGATGAAAACGATAGAATTGACGATTATTTCGCCGGGAGTTTTTTTGATTAATCTATTGCGTTGGAGGAAAACGCGAGGAAGTTTATTACTATTACGTTTCATATTAATACTCCACAGCATCGATTTTATCGGTCAATTTTCTTACCAAAAGAATGATAGGGAAGCCAACGATGGTAAAACATAAGCCAGTACAGGATACCAAGTTATAAGCGGATACACCTCCACCACCTAAACCAGCACCATAGGCTTCTCTAAAAATCCAATATGATAATGTAATTGTTCCTTGGTTGTTAAGCGGGTCAAATAATAAGATTGGGCCACTAGCCGTAAATAAACCAGTCATAGATAGGACTAATTGAGTGGAGAATGTTGGCCAAATTAAAGGGAAGATAATTTCTACGAGTTCTCTAAATGGGGAACAACCTTCTAATTTTGCACTTTCTAATACTTCACTAGGAACACGAGCCATAGCGCCAGAGAATAACAAAACATTCGTAGTAAAACTTGTCAATATGGTATAAACCAAAATAGTTGGGGTTGCCGTTTCCTTATTGCCTAATAGACCACTAGGGTCAATTTCCACACCTAAACTAGCTAAAAAACGCATAATCGGTCCATTAGGAGCAATGAGTGTAGAATAGGAAGT
>CAMNMM010000146.1:0-2864 GCA_946544655.1 uncultured Caryophanales bacterium
TGTATTAGCTGCGGTAAATTCGGCGATTAAAAATGGAATAGAAGATATCTTAGTTCTCTTACAGAAGAAGCAAATAAAAGGAGTGAAAGTTAATATCACAATATCGTTAGAAGTGAATACTGTAAGGAACGCCACTAAGAAGTAGAGAATAAAGAATAATGCTGTTTGACTATTTTTAGCGTGCTTAACCGCAAAACAGGCTAAGAATCTAAATAGACCAACTTCGTCTAAAAAGATTGATAGTATGGTCATCGAAAAGAATAAAACTAATATCTTAAGTGGATTAATCGCAGCGCTACTGGTCCAAGAATCACCAATCTCTTTAATTGGACATAAAGTAGTGGCCACTAAGATAACTGCGCCCAATAAAGCAATAAGCCAATATGTATCTAAAGAAAACTTCCCTAATTTGAGTCTAGGGAAGAATAATGTTGATAGAGTTATTCCTAAGAATGTAATAACGGAAATGACGATCGTAGCAATCATACAAACGACTATCATAGACCTTTATATTTATAAAGCAATACAAATTATAAAAAAATAGCACAAAAATGTGCTAACATATACATATCATCAAGCGGGGGAGACATTATGAAAAAGTTTTTTAGAAACCTATTCTCTGGATATTTTCTAGTCTTATTAATTTTATTAATAGAAATAGCGGCTATTGTTTTCATCGAGTTCTTCCTTGAGGGTGTCATTGAAGCAATATCTACTGACCCTAACATTAACGAACGTGTCAAAGGCATCATTGAACTTGTGTGGATTGTCATTAGAGTGGTTGTCTTTGTCATCAGTGTGATTATTTTCTTCAAAATTGTTAATAAACATGAAGATCCAGAATTTAAGATTCCTTGGATTGTGGGTATGCTTCTTTTACCTTTATTCACATCCATCATTTTCTTAATCTTTGGTAATCATGGTTTAAATAGACGTGATAAGAGAATCGTTAAAACCACGACGGAAGAATATAACAAACACTTCCAATTAGATGAAAAAGCCAAGAAAGAATATCGTGAAGAATTAGGCACCGCTGTTAATGCTTTTAGATATATCAATAACATCACCAAGTTAGGTATTCACCCAAATAATAGAGTTAAATACTACGCTACTGGTGAAGAATTCTTCCCTGAATTAATAGAATCATTAAAACTCGCTAAAGAGTTTATCTTCATGGAATTCTTTATTATCACTGATGGTGAAATATGGGATGAAGTAAAAGCTACATTAATTCAAAAAGCTAGTGAAGGTGTTGAGATTCGTATCATCTATGATGATATGGGTTGTGGTGGCACTATTAGTGCTAGGACACCAAAAATCTTAGGTCAATACGGTATTAAATGTTATAAGTTCCATCCATTTAGACCAATTCTTTCTGGTGTTTATAATAACCGTGATCATAGAAAGATTGTGATTATCGACCATCAAATGGCTTTTACCGGTGGTATGAACTTAGCGGATGAATACGCGAATAAGATTAATAGATTTGGTTATTGGAAAGACACAATGATTAAGATTGAAGGTAGTGCGATTAATAACCTTATCGCTGTTTTCTTACAAAATCTTAACTTAGTCGTTGGCCATATTTCTGACTATAACAAATGGATGAACTTTGACTATCCAGAATATGAAGATAGTGGATACGTGATGCCGTTTGGTGATGGTCCAGGTGATTATGTCAGTGCCCTTTTAGGCGAACAAACATATATTAATATTCTTAATTACGCGCAAAAGAAGGTTTATATCAGTACCCCATATTTAGTGCCTACTTATAGCTTATTAGATGCTTTAAGAAGCGCAGCACTTAGAGGTGTTGAAGTTAATCTTATTGTTCCAGGTATGCCTGATAAACCAGTCGTATACTGGATGGCTAAATCTAACTTCAGATATCTACTAGATGCTGGTGTTAATATCTATTTATATAGACCAGGTTTTAATCATATGAAAACCGCAATCGCGGATAATGAATTAGGATTTGTCGGCACGATTAACTTTGACTTTAGAAGTTTAGTCCATCACTTTGAATGTGGCGCAATTCTATATAAGTGTCCATGCATGGATGACATCACTAAAGACTTCGAACAAATGATTGAAGTCAGTGAAAAAGTCCCACGAGACTATAAATTCAAGGGCATTAAAAAGAGCATTTGCTCAGTACTCAAAATCATCTCCGCTTTGTTCTAATTTAGTGAACCTTAAATATTAGATAATTACTTGTAATTATTGCTAATACATAAAAAATGGTTTAAGTTTTATTTAAGGTATTAAATATACTTTTTAAGCATGAAATTACTCTTAGTAGAAGACTCCATTCAACTAAATAAAGCTTTAACGACTGTTCTTAAACGTAACTCATATATCGTTGACAGTGCTTTTGATGGTGAAGAAGCTCTTTTATATATCGATCAATATAAATATGACATTATCATTCTTGATATCATGCTTCCTAAGATTAATGGCTTAGATGTTTTAAAAAGTGTCAGAACTAATAAAATTGATACACCTATTATCATGTTAACCGCGAAGTCTACAACAGAAGATAAGATACATGGTCTTGATTTAGGTGCGGATGACTACTTACCAAAACCATTCGTCGTGGAAGAACTTTTAGCCCGTATTAGAGCGTTACTCCGTCGTCAACCTGCTTATGAAGAAGAAAGTAAATTAGAATTCGGTGATATCGTATTAGATAGTAATAACTGCTGCTTAATTAATAATGAAAAGAAAGTTACTTTAATGAATAAAGAACTGCAAATTATTACTTTATTATTAAAAGCCAAAGGCAATGTTGTTTCTCAAGATACAATTACTAAGATTGTCTGGGATATTGAATCATATAGCACGAGCGAGAACGTGTGGGTGTT
>CAMNMM010000147.1:0-2846 GCA_946544655.1 uncultured Caryophanales bacterium
AGTCGGCTCCGTAGAGGTCCCACAAGAGGCGTTTATGAGCATTCTTTCCATCGATGAGGAAGAAGATAACTAGTTTAAAATTAGTAGTTTTTTAGAATAAATTATTGTAAATAAAAATTACTTCTTGTATCATTATGGTATATAGAGGTATTTTTTATGGCAGGAAACGATTATGCAATGCGTTTCACTGAAGACAAATACGCGACCAAATTAGAGGTTGGCCGTGAATTAAAAGTCTCTTCAGTCGATCCGTTTTGGAGCAACATTTTATCTTATCGCTCACACTTTTATCATTATTTAACAATCAGAACTATTGAAAAGAACATGCTCTTATTCTGTGGCTGTCCAGCCATCAATAGTTTAGTCAATAATTTAGAAGTCAAACTCATTAGGGTGAACCGCGAATGCGCGATGCTCGTGCCTAATAGTAAGGAAGCTAAAAACGTTGATTATGCATTTAGAAAAGAGATTGTTAATCTTCTTAATGAAAGCGAACAATTAGGCGTTGGCGAAGACTTTATCGCGAATGTTTTACGTGGTGAAGTAGTGTCCGCGATTCCTAATAACATGCTCCTAGTTAACTATCTCAATGCTTTAAACTACATTAAGCGTGCTTATGTCAACGCTATTGATGAAGATTTCCTCGCGGAACTCTACGCTAAGCTTCTTGGTACAGAAGAATTAACCACCTTCTATAGAAGCAGTGAAGATAGAAACCCTGAAAACCGTGTTTTAATTGACCGTGTTTATACTTCCGCTCCTGTCACTCTTATTGCCCCAATGATGAATGGTTTGTTCACATTCATTTCCTCTAGCACATTACCAACATCGTTAAAAGCGATGATCACATTCTTCTATATTAACTATGTTAAACCATTTGCTAAATACTCTGAAGAAGTGGCTTTATTAATGGCGAAAGCTGTTTTAGCCCATGAAGCATTTGGGGATACCGTTGTTTCTCTTCCATTAGAAAGATTATTAGTCCTTCCAAGAGAAGAAAGCGCTCGTATTTATGTCGAAGTGCAAAAGACCGCTGATGTCACATATTTTGTTGACTATGTCTATAAATACTTAAATAAATACTGTGATTCTTTCTTAGATGATATGGCTAAAGCCAAAGTCAGTGAAATGAGAGAAGACTTCTATCAAGTGGATGAAGATAAAACTATTGAAGAAGTGGAAATCCCAGAAGAACAACCACGTATTCAAACCGTTGATTTATTCGCCACTAACGAAGAAGAAGAGGAAGAAGAACAACCTCATGTTGAACCTCAACCTCAACCAGCTCCTCAAGTAGAAACTAGACAAGAATATAGACAAGTGCCACAAGAAGAAACTCGTCCAGTCGAAGTCGAAGCCCCTAAAAAGAAAACCGTTAAAGTGACTTATGTCCAAGAAGAATTAGCAGTCGCTTATATCCCAGTGGCCTTAGATGAAAAACAAGCTGTTCTTTTAGAACAAGACCTCTTAGAAAGAGATCCTGAACTCAAAAAAGGTGAAGCTAAGTTCTACGCTAGACACTGCACCAAAGGTAAAAAATATACCATCGCGCAATATAAGAAGAGCCTACGCTGCGCCTATGAAACTGCCCGTACATCTATGGATCATTTAGCAGAACTTCTTTACTATCGCAAAGAAAAGATTAAAAATAAATACGTCTACATTCCAGTTGAAAGAGAGTAGGAGGAAAGATTAGATGCCACAATCAATAATTATTCTTATCGCGGTTATTGCTACTGCTGGTCTTATTGCTTTAGTAGCGTTCATTATTTACCGCGTCTTACGTCCAAGATTAAAAGAAGAAAAACCATCTGATGAACAAATTCTTCAAGATGAAATGAATCGTGTCCTCCAAGATGTTGAGGATCCAGAAACCGCTAAGCAAATTAGCGATTACAAACAAGATGAATAAACCTCGTTCTTTATACATCCATATTCCATTTTGTGAAAAGATTTGCGATTACTGCGACTTTATTAAGTTGCAGTATTTTCGTAAGTTCGCCATACCTTATTTAGACACACTAGAAAAAGAGCTTAAAAGCTATGAAATAGAAGGATTAAAAACCATCTATATCGGTGGTGGCACTCCAACCGCGTTAGAGGATGACTTATTCGAAAAACTATTACAAATAGTTTATCAGTATACTCAAGACGTTAAAGAATACACCATAGAGGCTAATCCTGAATCTTTATCACTTAATAAAATAAAGATGCTTAAAAAATATGGTGTAAGCCGTATTTCTTTAGGTGTACAAACCACAAATGATAAGATTTTAAACGCTATTAACCGTGACCATAGTTTTAGCCAAGTTAAAGAGGCTATTAGTAACCTTAAAGAAAACGGACTTGATAATATCAACGTTGATTTAATCTTAGGCTTACCGCATAGCAGTACTAAAATCCTAAAAGAAGATATTAAAAACATCTTAGATTTAGGTGTTAAACATATCTCTTGCTATGGCTTAACTGTTAATCCTCATACAGTTTTATATAATAAAGGCTTTAAAGAGCCAGAAGGCGACACTTTAAGAAAGTATTACGATATTGTGAACGAAATATTGACTCAGAACGGTTTTATTCATTACGAAGTATCTAACTGGGCAAAGCCAGGCTATGAATCAAAGCATAATCTCGCCTATTGGAGAAATCATCATTATTATGGCTGTGGGCTCGGTGCTTCTGGCTATATTGATAAAACTAGATATAAAAACACTGTTAATTTAGATAAATATCTAGAAGGTAACTTTGTTAACGAAAAAGAAAACGTCTATAAAAAAGATAAACTCGTCTATCAAATCATGCTTAATTTGCGGACGAATGAGGGCATCGATATTAAATATCTAAAA
>CAMNMM010000148.1:0-2840 GCA_946544655.1 uncultured Caryophanales bacterium
TGATCTTTTCCATCATATGAATAGTTAGCTTCAACGAGTTTGAAATCAGAAGATTGAATGATTTCTAAAGAATAGGTAAATAGGTCATAATTATCGGTTTTAAAGATGAGTTTTGCTCCTTTTTTAAGGATACGATAATACTGTCCCAAGAATGAGTCTGAAGTTAACCTTCTTTTCGCGTGTCTTTTCTTTGGCCATGGGTCAGAGAAATTAAGGAATATTCCTTCCACTGATTCCGCTTCGATTGACGACAAAACTTGACCAGCATCAGCGTAAACGAGCTTAGCATTAGTGATTTCACCTTCCACGAGTTTTTTAGCGGTAAAGCCAGCGCATGTGACATTACGTTCCATACCGATAAAGAAATTATCAGGATGGTTTTTAGCCATATTGACTAAGAATTGACCTTTGCCAGAACCAATTTCTAAATAATAATTTTTATAATTATTAATGTTATCAAAAGGACACATTACTTCCGTGTGTTCTTCGATATATGGTTTAGCCCAAGGTTTATATTTTGTTCTCATTACTTAATAATTAGCTTTCCTAAATCAACGATGGCATGAGCGTAGATTCCCATAGATTCCACGAGATATTCTCTCTTGGTATTTTCATTAACCCCATGCATCTTTGGGTCATGACCTGGATATTCCATACCAAAGGCCACGACATTATCCGCTTCTTTAGCGTATGTACCACCACCAGAAGCGATGATTTGTGTTTCATAGTCTCCAGTTTCTTCTTGATAGACATTTAATAAGGTTGTAATAAGTGGATGATCCTTTGGATAGAAGAGGATTGGAGAAATACCTTCCACTTCAATTTCAAATGGTTTAGAGGCTTCTTTGATATTGTTAATCATATCTTCCGCTTTCACGGTTTCAACGTGACGGTAGTTAACAGTGACTTCTAATTCTTCATTTTCATAAGAGATTAAGCCAACATTAAGGGAGTTAGTACCCATATTCTCACTATTAGCAGCGGCATTAACACCGGCACCTCTTGGGTCATTTAATAATTCATATAACTTAATAAAGTCAGCGTTTTTATAATATTCGCCTAAATATTTAATAGCGTCTAAGGCAGCGTTTTTACCCATCCATGGGATAGAACCATGAGCGGCTACACCATTGAATGTTAATAACATTTCTTCCCCTTTAGCGAGATAGGAATAATCTGCTTCTTTATTATTTAAATAAGAGATAAAGTTAAGGTCTTCTTTAAGAAGAACATCACACTTTTCAATAACAGCGTTACTCGCGACACCACCCTTAATATATTTAACTTCAGGGAATTTAATATTCTTTTTAACTTTAAAGCCAATGATACCTTTTTCCGCGTAAGTAAGTGGATAAGCACTATCTGGAGAAAAACCATATGTTGGTTGTTTCTTTTTTAAAGTATGGAAATAATGTTCCATACAAGCAGAGCCACGTTCTTCATTACCGCCCACTAAGAAACGGACTTGATAATTACCAAGTAAGTTATTATCTCTTAAGGCTTTTAAGCCATAGTAACAAGAAAGTAATGGGCCTTTATCATCAGCGACACCACGGGCATATAAGAAGCCATCTTTTTCCACCATGGTAAATGGATCTTGCGGCCAACCTGTTCCCACTGGAACAATATCAGCGTGGGCCATAATGGTAATGTTTTTATCTAATTCATTAGTTAAGATTTCAACAACGTAGTTACCATAGTTATTTACAATAAAGCCATCCTTTCTAGCTAGTTCAGCGATAAACTGTAAGGCTTTAGAAACACCTTTACCAAATGGATTATCTTCATCAACGGTTGATTCATCATATGTGGAATCAATAGCGATGAACTTTTTTAAATTTTCCATCATTTCCGCTTCATAGGAAGCAGTAAGCTTTTTGTAAAAATCTTTTTCCATTTAACTACTCCTTCTTAATATTTTTATTAACGATGATATTGAGTCCATCTAGATTGAGATTTTTATCATAGATGAAACTATCACCAAGAATTTCCTTAACATAAACTGCACCACCACCAGTAAGAATATGTTTACATGGGTAGCCGATTTCTTTTTCGATACGATTAATTAAACCTAAGATCATATCAGCGTGGCCGTACGTGATACCAGCGTTCATCGAACTTAATGTGTTCTTCGCTAAAATTGATTTAGGAGCGATTAAACTAACTTCTGGTAATAGAGCCGCTTTACTAGATAAAGATTCCGCGCTTAAGGTCAGACCTGGCATAATAAGGCAAGATACAAATGTTCCTGACTTATCTAATAAAAGAATCTTACTAGCGGTGCCTAAGTCTGCAATAAGGCATGGATAACCAAACTTCTCTTTTGCACCCACTAAATCGGCGATTAAGTCATTACCGATTTCACTAGGATTATCAACTTTAATAGATAAACCTGTTTTAGTACCTGGACCAATTAAGATTGGTTCTTTGTTTATTAAGCTTTTTAAAGCATTTAAGATTGATAAATTGATTTGCGGGACAACAGAAGAATAGATGATGTTTTCAACATCATTTAAGTTGATATTTAATTCATTAATATTGTTTTTAAATAGGTGATAGAATTCATCTTCTGTTAATTTAACATCAGTGTTAAAAGACATTCTTTCTTTAAGAACGTTATTATCATAAACACCAATCCCAATTGTGGAATTACCAACATCAAAACAAATGTTCATATCTTCTCCTAGATAGCCACGATATTAACGATACGGTTTTTAACAACGATGATCTTTTTGATTTCTTTACCTTCGATGTTACGTTTCACACCTTCAAGGGCTAAAGCTGCGGCTTTCACCACTTCATCATCTTCATCTTTAGCGATTTCTAGTTCGCCTCTCACT
>CAMNMM010000149.1:0-2834 GCA_946544655.1 uncultured Caryophanales bacterium
ATGGAGTATTTAACAAAGCAGTCAAAGTCTAAGATTGGAGCGACATAGCCATCAAAGGAGAAGGCGTTGACTTCATATAAGCCATTTGTCGCACAGTAATTGACTAAATCACGAATATTAAATAAGGTAGAGATTTCTCTTGTCTTATTAACAAGTTGACAGAATGTTCTGTAATTGAAGATAAAGATTTCTAAAGAGATCATCGCCTCTTTGGCGGTGCCCATATTAATGGAGAAGTTCTTTACTAATTTGTTTTCTGTTTTGATAACATCACAGTTTAAGAATTCCTCTTTAGCGTTCTTCACTCTCTTATAAATAAGAGAAATTTCACGACCTGATTCGATATGTTTTTCAATATAGTCTCTAAAGTCGATTGACATTAAGAAGAAGGCTGGGGCTACGACGACGTAGTCAGCATCGATATCTTCAAAGTGTAATCTATTAGATAATATGTTATTAACATCGGTATTAAATTTTCTACTTGGAACGTTTTCGTTATAGAAAATTCTTTGGCTACCGGTTTTGGTATTGTTGACCCAAATAGAACCATCTCTAACGTGAGAAACCACAGAGTGGAGATGACGGTCCACTAAGATACCAACATTATCAATACCAGAGTTAGAGAAGTTTGATAATGTGAAGTCCATTAAGCCATATCTTCCTAAGAAAGAGACTGTACCAATTGGACGTTTTTCAGTGAGCTTGCCTAATGAAGGAGCATCATGTAAATTACAAAAACCATAGACTTTTGCCATATTAGTGAGACACCTTTCCGCCGACTAAGGCAATTTCTTTACTATTAGCGTTAACCACCACACCACTTTCAATTGTGGTATTTGGGGCCACGATTGCGTTATAGACTTTAGCGCCACGTTTAATCACGGAACCTTCCATGACTACACAGCGATCAACAACTGCATCTTCTTCAATTAAGACTTCATTAGAAATAACAGAAGAATTAACATTACCTAAGACAATCGCGCCTTGGTTACAAATCGAAGATTTAATAGAAGCTTCTCTACCTAAATAATGTGGTAAAGAATATGTATCTTCAGTATAGATTCTGGTGCTTCTATCACCATGGAAATGTAAATCACTTCTATCAAGGGCGACGTCCATATTAGCTTCGTGTAAGGAATCTAATGTACCAACGTCTCTCCAATAGCCTTTAAATCTATAGGCTTGGAGTTTTAAACCATCGTTTAACATCGCTGGGATAATATCACCACCGAAGTCATGGTTTGTATCTAATGCTTTATCGGCAATTAAATACTTTCTTAATACTTTCCAAGTAAAAACATAAACACCCATAGAGGCTAAATTGCTCTTTGGTTTCTTTGGCTTTTCTTGGAATTCGGTAATACGGTCAGTTTTATCAACCGCCATAATGCCAAATCGACTTGCTTCTTTTGGATCAACTTCGATAACGGAGATTGTGGCATCAGCACCACTATCTACGTGGAGGTCAATCATTTCGTTATAAGTCGTTTTATAAATGTGGTCGCCTGAAAGGATCAGGACGTAATCTGGGGATAGACCATCAAGGAATTCAATGTTTTGCGTAATAGCGTCAGCGGTACCTTTGTACCAGTTAGCGCCTTCATCAGTTTGACGTGGGGCAATGGATGTGAGGAGAGCATGGACACCATTGAAACCCCATTTTTCACCATTACCGATGTAACTATCGAGAATGGTTGGTTCGTATTGGGTTAAAACACCAATTGTATTGATTCCACTGTTAGCACAGTTACTAAGAGGGAAATCAATAATTCTGTATTTAGCCGCAAAAGAGACAGCAGGTTTTGCCATTTTTTTAGTCAAAAGACCTAATCTTGTCCCTTTGCCGCCTGCAAGAATCATTGCTACGACATTATGTGACATAATATGCTCCTTTTTGTTCAATAAGAATTATAGCACTACGCACGCGTAGTTTAAAAACATTTTTGATACTTTGTTCTAACTTGCTATGATAATTGTATGAAAGTCCCAGTAGACCGTCGTAGAACTATATTAATCTTTATAATAATGGACCTGTTATTCGCGATAGGTCTATTCCTATCCTGTATGACTCTTTTCCTTTTCCAAAAATGGGGAGTCATTCAAATACTCATTATTATCCTTTATGTTCTCACTAGTATTGGGATGTTAGTCCTCTCCTTAGTGCGTAATTTCTACGTTATTGAAAACAAGTATCTAGTCCAAGTTAGAGCGTTTAAAGAAGTTTATTACCACTACAACGATGTAGTGTATATCGATAAAGAGCAATCAGAAAAGAAAAGAACTTTAGTGTTCTACACAAATAAGGGTCATGTTAGATATCTAGCGTTTGATAGGAACGGAGAAATCTATCAAGCAATGCTTAAAAAGTGCAATAATTTGTTAAGTAAAGAAGAATTTAATAAACGTTATCCTAACGTCAAAATGTAGATGAAATAGAGGTTAATTATTGTTAGCCTCTTTTTTATTAGTGATTTATTAACTGAAAATTTTGATTTTCAATGATACGCTAAAAAACAAATTTATTGTTGCTATGATTTTTATCTTATGATAATATTAATCGGCAACAAATCAGGAGGACGATGATATGTCAAGAGTTTGTCCAGTATTAGGAAAAGGTCCAGTAAGCGGTAACAACCGTTCCCACTCTTTAAGAGCTACACGTCGTAGATGGAACACCAATCTTCAAGTTCGTACCGTCGTTGTTGATGGCAAAGAAATGCGTATTCGTATGTCTACAAGAGCATATCGTAGCCTCAATAAACAATATAAGGATCGCTAATCTTTTACAAAAGACAAGATATAAAAATCGACTCAGAAACGAGTCGTTTTTTATT
>CAMNMM010000150.1:0-2831 GCA_946544655.1 uncultured Caryophanales bacterium
AGGCGTACGTGTGGATACATCTAAAGCATTAATCGACCATTATTTTGATGATAAAGATACAAGCGACTTTGATCCTCATGGTGTTTGTAAAGAACTCATTATCGCTTTAAGAAAAGCCTTAGATGATAACGGCTTCAACTACGTTGGTATTACTGTTTCTTCCTCATTTAACGCTGAAAAGATTAGAGAATGGAAGAAATTAGGCGTACCTGTCAGTATGTATGGTGTTGGTACATCTTTTGTTAATAATATGACATGTGGCTTTACTGGTGACTTAGTCATGCTTGATGGCGAGCCTCAAGCTAAAGAAGGTCGCGCTAATTATAAGAACGATAAATTAAAGAAAGTTCCTTATCCAATTTACTGATATGATTTTCGAAGCTAAAGAATTTACATTAAAGAATGGTCTTAAGGTAGTTATTAAAACGCCTGAGATTTCTGATGCTCGTAATTTATTAGATTCGATTATCAATGTCTCTGCAACTAGTGATTTCATCACTAGCTTACCAGAAGACTATCAACCTTATCTAGACGATATATCTAAAGAAGAAGCTTTTATTGAAGGTAATAGAGAAAACCCAAATAGTTATTTATTCGCGGTCTATCATAATGAGCAAATCATTGGTAACTGTTTCTTAAGCTTCTTTGGCAACATTAAAACTAGACATAGAGGCACAATAGGTATTGCCATTACTAATGAATATAGAGGTATGGGTATTGGCTCAATCTTGTTTGATGAAATTATCAATATCGCCAAAAATAGAGAAGGCGCTACACAACTAGAATTAGGGGTTATAAAAGATAACTTCATTGCTAAAAGACTCTATACATCCAAAGGATTCGTTAAGACAGGAGAAACACCAAGAGCGTTACGCTTACCTAATGGCGTTTATCTAGACGAAGAATTCATGGTTTTGTACCTAGATAAATAATAAGTTTATTGTGATTAATCTTTCAAAGAAGTGATAGGGACCACATATACGCCATCTGGCCTCATATATGCAGCGTTAGATAAACCACATATTACGCAGAGAGATTTGGCACAATTACCACCTTTATTTTTTATCGAATTATTGATACGAATTAAGTTTTTAGCGGCTTCTTCTATTTGATGCGCTCCCAGCTTAATCTCTACTCCACACCAGGAGCCATCTTCCATTTCGATAATGGCATCAATTTCATTGCCATCATAATCTTGATAGTGGTATAACGTTCCATCAAAAGAAGAAACGTATGTAAGTAAATCTCTCTCAACTAGAGATTCAAAAAGAAAACCTAAGCATTCTAAATCATTTAACAATTTTTCTTTTGTTAAGTTTAAAAGTGCACACGCTAAAGACTGATCGACAAAATGTCTTTTTTCGCTCTGCTTAACTCTTAACGTAGAACGTATTTTGTTTGAATATGGTTTAATATTCTCAACTAAATATAGCTTGTTAACCAAATTTGAATAATCAGTAATTGTATCAACACTAATGTCATCAAAATCTTTTTCTTTGATGTCGTTCTTCAAAGTTTTGTTAGTGACGGTTGTAGATTCGTTTCTGGCGAGTGATTTAAGAAAAAGTTCAACCTTATGACTATCTCTTTTGACATCATCTACTTTATAAATATCATTGCTTAAAACTGATTTTATATATTCTTTGGAAATTAGTGTTCCTTTCTTCGCATCCATTCCTATAGCTGCTGGCCATCCACCTACTAAGATATAATCAATAATCTTGTTTAAATCGACATCACCGGTAAAGCAATCTTTTGAAGTTCCTTCACATATCTTTTTTAGTGATATTTTGCCATCAGAATAGCCACTTTCAAAAAGCGACATAGGTCTCATTCTTAACTTGGCGATTCTTCCTGTACCTGAATGGACATAATTATTTATATTTACCGTAGCAGAACCTGTCAAAATATATTGACCCTTTTCTACTGTTTCATCAACTTTGCTTCTTACTGCATCCCAAATATTAGGAACCTCTTGCCATTCATCGATAAGTCTTGGCCTATTTCCAACCAATACCATATCAGGATTTATCATCGCTAGCTTCTTGTTGCTGAAGTTACCTTTTGAATCAGCAAGAAGAAATTCGCTATTAGAATGATATTTGCCTGTCCATGTCTTGCCACACCATTTTGGGCCTTCAATTAGAATAGCGCCAAATGTATCTAGGTACATCTCTAAAATGTTATCAATAATTCTCTTTTTATAATATTCTAATTTCATGCTTTTTTCCTCGTTATTATATTACTGTAATCCGATAGTTTTGACAATATCATTCCGAGAGTTTCAGCATTTTCATTCCGAGAGTTTCAGCATTTTCGTTCCGAGAGTTTTGCTATTTGGAAGATAGTTCTTAGCAATCAATTCTTATTATGAAAACATAGGGGTCAATCAATAAAATACATAGTAAATTAATAAGGCTAGTGTGTGCGCTATTGCACGAGCTTGTTTGATTAACTATAGCAAAGTAGTGACATACTAGTACCCACGACTTATAGAAGCAGAGGCTTCTTACTAAAATATGTCAAAAGACAGCACTTATCTAGATGAAGAAATGAAGATGCTAATGCTGAAACAAATGATGAGCCATGTTGCTAATTTTTTATATTGTTCAGCAATTTAATGCGATGTAATCAAAATAAAATGATAATGTGGTAAAAATTGGAATTGAACTCCAAAAAATACCATGATATATGCGATAGTTATAGATTTATGACACCGAATGGGAATCCTCGGTTGTTCAACTGCCGAGATGAAAATGAGCCTTGGTTGTTAGAATTATAATCGTCACTATATGTGAAAAAAATATTGTGTAATAATATAAATATTAAGT
>CAMNMM010000151.1:0-2827 GCA_946544655.1 uncultured Caryophanales bacterium
ACCGACTTTCTTTGGATACATAATGTCCAAACTTTCTTCAGCCATCTTTAAAGAACAGCAGATTTGATTCACAAAGTTTTCACCATTGAAAACCATGAGTTTAGCATCACCAGTTGTGCCACTAGAAGAGAAGATAACTTCATTCGCCCAGGATGGGTTAGACATTTCTTCTTTAGCGTTTTGTAGGATATTGTCTAATCTGATTTTATTAAGGGTATATTCGTGGTTATCATCACTAATAATAGCGATAGCTTTTGCTTGATTGGCTAAGTTAATAACGTTTTCTCTTGGTAATTTGGCGTCCACTAAGACTGGGACAAAGCCTGCCATTAATAAGGCCCAGAAGATTTCACCCCAACTTGGACAGTTAGCGACTTTTAAAACGACACGATTTGTGCCTTCTTTTCTAATCTTATTAGATAGATATAATGCGTACTTTTTGACGTTTTCATCCATCTTAGAATATTTGTACTTTTTAATGCGGTTGTTAAGACCGGTAAATTCGGCATAGACGTTCTTCTTATTTTGGTGCATTAATTGTTGGTAAATGTTCACAAAATGACGAGAAGTCTTAAGTAAATCTGCCGCACTCAAGATATATTGAGTGATCAATTGTTGTTTGTTTTTCATATGTTTTCCTTTTTATATTAACGTGTAGAACTTAATGTCTACTGTATTAGATTCAATATTGAGGATGGCGTAACTACCATCAAACTTATCCCGAGCGTAACTTAAAGCGCCCGGATTTACATATAATATATCATGTTTCATTTCATTTCTACGAATATGTGTATGCCCATGTATGACAATCTTTGCGTTGTGTTTATTCAATAACTCTTTACTAACATATGGTGTATGTTGTACGAAAATATTCCCATATGGACTAGGAATAATTAGATATTCTGGGAAGTCATAATATCGGTCACAGTTACCTCTCACTGAAATAAATGGCTTAATTGACCATTCATCTTGCTCACTATCTCCAGCGTGAAGATATAAATCCATATTAGGATAAAGGGCCGCTAAACGGTCTAATGAAGCATAATCTCCGTGCGAATCACTAACTAACAAAATTTTCATCTTTCATATAGTAGCAAAAAAACATCCGCTTTTGTATAATATTTCCATATGGAAAAGAAAGAATTAAATCTCTTATTTATGGGCACTCCTGAAATCAGTGCTTATGTCTTCGAACAGATGATTCTTGATGGCTACCACTTTGTGGGCTTAGTCGCGCAACCTGATCATCCAGTGGGAAGAAAAGGCATTATTGAAAAAGTCCCTACTAAAGTAATCGCTGAGAAATATAACATTCCAGTCTTTCAACCTATCAAGATTCGTAAAGATTTCTCTTTTATGGATAATCTTAAAGTTGATTTAGTTATTACTCTTGCCTATGGGCAAATTGTCCCTCAAGGCTTTTTAGATATCCCACGTTTTGGTTGTTTAAACCTTCATGGTTCATTGCTTCCAAAGTTACGTGGTGCTTCCCCAGTTCAAACCGCTTTAATCAATAACGAGAAAGTCACTGGTGTGACGCTTATGGAAATGGTCGCGGCGATGGATGCTGGAAGGATGTATGGCAAGAAAGAAGTCACCATTGAAGAAGATGATAACGCTACTTCTTTATTTAAGAAGATAAGTGAAGCTGCTAAAGATTTAGTTTTAGAACTATTACCAAAATATGTAAACGGTGAATTAGAAGGCATTCCTCAAGATGAAAATGAAGTTACTTTCTGTTCACTTATCAAACCAGAACAAGAAAAATTAGATTTATCTAAAGATATATTAGAAGTTTATGGCTATATTAGAGGCTTAAGCGATGAACCAGGTGCTTATCTCTATTTAGATAACCAAAAACTAAAAATCTTCAAAGCTAAGATTGCTAATGATTTAGTGACCGCGGAAGTCGGCACAATTGTCCAAGCGGATAAACATGGCTTATTACTTCAATGTCAAAACGGTCAATTAGCCATCCTAGAGCTGCAAAAAGAAGGCAAAAAGAGAATGGATTATAAATCCTTCTTAAATGGTAGCCAAAGCGTTCTACGCGTTGGCACTAAATTAAACTAAAATGGAAAAGTATCTGACTTTGAGCGTGCACCAATTGGTGGACTTTCTTTTAAGAACAGGCGATATCGATAATCGCGTTTTTAATCGTTCATCAATGACTGAAGGTAGTCGCCTCCATAGTGTGTATCAATCAAAGCAGTCTTCTAACTATCTCGCTGAATTTCCTTTAAAGATGTCATTCAATGTTGATGAAGTAAACATCGTTTTAGAAGGTAGAGCGGATGGTATTATCAAAAGAAGTGAAAGTGAATATGTCATTGATGAAATCAAGACCACTGTGGAAGATCTTAAAATATTCCATGATGATAATCTTGAATGGCATCTTGGTCAGGCGAAGTGTTATGCCTATATGTTCGCTAAACAAACTAACCTAGAATATATCGGTATCAAGTTAACTTACATTCGTCAAGGAAAAGAAAAAGAACAACTCGTTGATTCTTATGTCTTTAACATCCTCGAATTAGAGCAATTTGTCGTTAAATTACTTAATGAATATCTCTCTTTCTATAACATTATTTTTAATAAAATCTCCAAGAGAAATGAGAGCATAGAAGCGCTTAAATTCCCATTCTCAAAGTTCCGTCAAGGACAAAGAGATTTAGCCAAGTATACATACGCGATGGCGAAGAAACGCGGCCGCCTATTCGCAGAAGCGCCGACTGGTATTGGTAAGACCATTTCAACCCTCTTCCCATTCACCAAAGCGCTTAAAGACGATGATAATAGAAAGATCTTTTATCTAACTGAGAAAACT
>CAMNMM010000152.1:0-2809 GCA_946544655.1 uncultured Caryophanales bacterium
CTTCACTATAATATTCAAAGTTTCTACCTGAATATGGTGTTCTATGAATATTAGCGCCTGGACCATATAAACCAGTATAGAAAGTATCAGCGTCATTTTTAGTGGCGTGGAAGAAGTCTTCACCAATGCATTTGCCCATTTCATTTAATAATTCTAAATTGTAAGTGGCCGCCATAACGTCTTCTGAGGTGTAGCACATCGCACTGCTACCACCAATTAGGCCCTTAGTGAAACCTTGTGGACCATTTTCATCTAATGTACCAGGTAAATTGATACTTGGTACAGGTGCAGTTTGATGGAAGCCATTAGAGATGACTTTAATCATTTCACTATATGAACATTGCTCAACGAGTTGTTGCCATTTTTGATCAGTAATGTCGAGATCAATTAAATCAGAGACAGATAAACCATTTTTGGCTTCAGTTGTTGGCATTGATTTAATATCAGAATGATATTTTTGAATCATCTTTTCGATAATTGCTGCACGACCACTTTCTTCATGGGTTAAGCCATCTGCCCACATTGTTTCATTAATTTTTAAGGAAACTGTTGTTTTTGGGAATGTATCATTCCAGTTATTTCTGGTTAAATAAGTGATTTTCTGATCGGCTGTACCTTCATATTTATTTAAATCAGCATTATCAAATAAATTAGTGATTTCTTTATCTGTCACTCTTGATTTGCTATAAGTTGTCTTATCAAATGTATTATTGTGCCATTTGCTAACTAAAGAAGCATTGCCTACTTGGGACATACGTGTGTCATCTACAACAATGCCTTCACCTTTTTTGGCCGCTAAGATGTTATTGGTGGCATCATGAGCGTTTTTGCCAACAGTAAAATAATAATCGCCATCTTCTAAGATGTATGTCTTAGCGTTATTTGGGTCATAAGAAATTAAGTCTTTCTTTTCCACAGTGATTTCAAAGTTAACGGATTGACCCGCTTTAATGAGCTTTTTATCAAAACCACAGATATTGACAGAAGCTTTTTCTATACCATTATCTTTATCATATTGTGTATATGGACTTTGAGCATAGATTTGTACTGTATGTTTAGCGTCGACATTACCAATATTTTTGACTGTGACATCAACTTTGAAGTTTTCACCTTCTTCATTTACTTTAAAATTAGAATATTCAAATTCGGTATAACTTAAGCCATAACCAAATGGATAAGCAACGACATCATCATATTTAAATGTTCCAGGATTACCTTGATTTAAGACATAGTCTTCATATCGAGTTTCATAATATCTATAGCCAACATAAATGCCTTCTTGATAAACGACATAGTTTTGATTGCATTTACCAATGCCTGCATCTAAGTTAGATTGCGCAGTGCCACAGTTATAATCTTTTTGATTGGTGTAATCGAAAGCACCAAAATTAGCCATTGCAGGGGCACTGTGATTGTCTTTTAAGAATGTATCGACAATACGACCAGAAGGAACGATGTTACCACATAGAATATCGGCAACAGCATTAATACCAGTCATGCCAACATCGCCAATCCATAAAAGAGCGTCGACATCATATTTATCGACAAAGTCGATTTGTAAGGCGTTAGAGGAATTTAATAAGACAACAATCTTCTTAAATGTCCCAGCTTGTTTTAATTGTTTAATATTTTGGAAGAGTTCCTCTTCTTCTTTGCATAATCTTAAATAGTCACCATCAGTTAAGTATTCGGTGAGTTTGGTATTGCTACTTGGTAAATCAGCGCCTTCACCACCGCTTCTGGCTAAGACTACTAAAGCAACATCACCATAATCTTTAAACGCTTCTTTAGCGGAGTTAGAAATCACACTCCAAGGCATTTCATTTAAACGGTATTCATCTTGGCTGCCACCAGTTGTTTTAGCGTTTACTCTTTTATATTTTTGACCTTTGACGTAACAAGTCCATAATTCTTGGTTAACACTATTTTTGCCAAAGCAAGATTGATCTTCCAAAGCCGCTTTTAAAGAGACAGCGTCAGAACTTGAAACTTGTCCACTTCCTGTGCCGCCATATAGAAGGTCAACAGAAGAATGTGAGAAGCAAGAGAATTTTGAAGATTTCTTTAAAGGTAAGGTATTATCCTTATTTAATAATAAAGCAGCGCCTTCACCTTCGATTTGCTCACATAATTCTTTTTCATGTTTTACGAGTTCTGCTTCATCATTATAATCTGTCCAATAATAGATTTTAGCATCTGGATCAGGAATGATTTTTTGACTTGTGGCGTTTAATACCAAATTAAGTTGTGGTTCATATTGTTTTGCAATGCCACTACCAATTGATAAAGCGACGGTCAAAACACCAAAAATTGATGCACCAATAATTTTGCCTACTAATTTCATAAATAGACCTCCGATTGTTCTTATTATTAAAAACTTTGTTTTTTACACCAATATAAATAGCGTAATCTTGCAATATCACAGCATAAAGAAAAGGGAGCAAAAGCTCCCTTAATTCGTTAGTTAGTTCAATTATGCGGCCATGAATTTGCCGATGACGTTTTGAGAATCTTCAAAGTGAAGATCTCTATTGACTGCGCCACCGCCCCATGAAATGTGGGTTTCGATAACGAACTTGCCATCGTTAACAGTGGAAGAATAAGCTTCACCAGATTCTGGAGTTAAAGTGACAGTATAGCTAGCGAATGACCATGTACCTTTTTGAACATCGTAGGCACCGCTTCCACCGAAATCCATATTAATTTTATATGTTTTGTCTTTATTGAATGTTAATGTAGCGCTATTTGTTGTATCTTTCATCGCAAGAACAACATTTTCATCAACTGGTGTTTGACCGCCTTGTTCAGT
>CAMNMM010000153.1:0-2806 GCA_946544655.1 uncultured Caryophanales bacterium
AAGTCACAACGATTGTCGTCATAGATTTGTTGAACTACTTCCCTATCATCCTTCGGATGAATAGCGATGCTATGACCACCGTTTTTCTTAACGAGAGTCATACTTGGAATATCAGTCATTCCATCACCAACATAGATGATGTTCTTATATTCGACACGGTGATCAGGAGTTTTCTCATTCACACCCGCATCGTCAGTGGCCTTAATAGCGCCCTTAGCAATACGGAAGAAGAACTGTGTTTTTTGTGTGAAGTTAATTGCCATCTTTGGCCAGCATGCTTCACCGTTTTCATCATATAAGAATTCACAGCCATAGATTTGCTTAAATTCATTAACGATGGAACAGCCTTCAACGATTTCTTTGGTACCACTAGAGACTAAATAGTGTTCCACGATGATACCCTTATCAAGAGCATAGTCATTAATACGTTTGAACCAAGTGGTAACACCAGGATAGAACTTAATCGCCTTACCGCATTCTTGCAAATATTCTTTGGTCATCTTAATGCCCTTTTGTTTTGCAAATTTAATCATGCAGTACATATAAGAAAGAATTCTTTCCACTTCGTATTTCTGTGATAACTTTCCAGTTTCTCCCCAGAATTCATCAGGAGTCATACCGAGGTTTGGAATAAAGGTATAATTTTGCATATCAGTTGTGGATAATGTTTTATCAAAATCATACAGAATTGCAACGATTGGTTTGCCCATAGTTATAACCTCCTTTAATATTATCCACTAATCGATAATATTAGTCAACTTTATGTATCTCGCTAACCACTAATGTGCTAGAATGCTTCTATGGAATTATTTCTACTTATTCTCCGTAATACCGCTATCGCTTTAGTGGGTACATATCTAGTATTCGTCCTTCTCGATGTGATTTTTGTCATCTCTTTTTCTTCGATACTTTCCCAACACGATCACGATTTATCCCTCATTCTCACAAACAAAAAAGATAACATCGATAAGCTTGCGGCTTTACTTAATAAGCACGGTGTGAAACTTGATAAGAAAAAACTCGAAGAGTTATCCAATTTCGATTTAAAGAAGATTGAGCATCAAGATGGAGAAGAAGCGAAAAACGCTAGAGATCTATTAACCTCTCTTTCTGAGTATTTCTTATATGTCGCTAGAGATAATGAAAAGGCCTCAAGTGACCCTGAATTTTTTGAGATTGCTAATAATATCGATGAGCAAGAAAAGATTTATAGACAGCACCTTGTTTTATATAACGCTGATGTCTTAGGATATAACTTCTGGATTTCATTCTTCTTAACTAGATATATCTATAAGATATTAAAAAGAAAGACAAAAGATATCATTTCGTAAATACATCTAATTCGTTTTTCTTGTAAGTGCCACCTCGTTTCCTTAAAATAAACACCAGGTGGTTGCTTTTATTTATAAAGCAATCAATATCCTTTATATAAAAGAAAGAAGGAACAAAGTATGACAAAAGAACCAATTAAGTTCAGCGATTACAAACTCGTGATTCCTAACATGCGTAAGTTCATCAAAAAGATGGAACAATTCGTCAATGAATTAAAAGCTTTTAACAACGCTGATGAAGCTAGCAAAATCATTAAAAAGCTCAACAAATTCAATAGTGAAATTGAAACACAAACATCTATTATCTATGTCTTATATTCTTGCGATACAACCAATCCAGAATACGCTAAAGCACAAGAATACTTAGATGAAGTTTCTCCAACATTTGCTAAATACGGCCAAATGGTCACTAAAGTTTTAGCGGAAGCCCCATATCGTAAAGATTTAGAAAAGAAATTCGGTTCATTCTTATTTAAGAAATATGATTTATCATTAAAAACATTTGATGAAAAGATTATGCCAGAACTCTCTAAACAAAATAAACTCACTAGTGAATATGATTTAATCTTCGGTAGTGCACAAATCGAATTTAGAGGCGAAACACTCAATCTCTCTCAATTAGGTAAATATTTACAAGATAGTGATAGAGAAACAAGAAGAGAAGCCGCTAAAGCCATGGATAAATGGTTAGGCGAACACGAACAACGTATCGGTGAAATCTATGGCGAATTAGTCAAATTAAGAGATACTATGGCTAAGAAACTTGGCTATAAGTCATTTATTGAATTAGGCTACTACAACTTAGGCAGAACTGACTATAACGCTGATATGGTTAAAGTCTACCGTGAACAAATCGCTAGAGAAGTTGTTCCAGTTTGTAACAAACTCTACAAACAACAAATGAAAAACCTTGGTATTAAGAAACCACAATATTATGACTATAACTTAATGTTCAAGAGTGGTAATCCAAAACCAGCAGGTGATCCAAAATATTTAGTGGACCAAGCCCAAAAGATGTACTCATCTTTAGGCAAAGAAAGTAAAGAATTCTTCGATTTCATGGTCAAATATGAACTCATGGATCTTGAAGCCAGAAAAGGTAAAGCCCCAGGTGGTTATTGCACCTATTTCCCAGATTATAAATCTCCATTTATCTTCTCTAACTTCAATGGTACCTCTGGTGACGTTAATGTCTTATGCCATGAAGGTGGTCACGCTTTCCAAGCTTACTTAAGTAGTGGTATCAAAGTTCCAGAACTTATGAACCCAACATTAGAAGCTTGTGAAATCCACTCCATGAGTATGGAATTCTTTGCCTGGCCATATATGGATGGCTTCTTCGGTAAAGATGCTGAAAAATATAAATATGCCCATTTAGCGGATTCCATTGAATTCTTACCATATGGTATTACCATCGATGAATTCCAACACTGGGTTTATGAACATCCAAACGCCACTCATGAAGAAAGATGCGC
>CAMNMM010000154.1:0-2760 GCA_946544655.1 uncultured Caryophanales bacterium
GTTCTTATTAGCCTCTGGTTGCGTATTTGGTTATATTTATCGTAAGAAATTAATGAAACCTGATACTTCGATAGAAGAATAATTACATACTGGCTATTTTCTTATCAATAAAGCCATCAAGTAAATCATATAACGCTAGATATTTATCTTCTAATGGTCCAACGTGACTACCAAGTTCCATAACGTTACCATTAGAAACATATTTATCCCAAGTTGGTAAACCTTCACCATTCGGATTACCAGTTTTAGCGAAGTTAGACCAATAACTAACCATCGTCTTTTCTAATTGATAATCGCTTTCATCATAAGCGAATGATTTATTTTGTCTTTTTAAATTGCCATAGCAATAAGGCATTTCACCTGAATGATATGTACCATGGAAGCCATTTTCTTTAGTGAATTGATATCTATAAACATCTATTCCCCTATTGAGTGCAGCATTAGACCAAGAATGATGTGGTTGAATAAACCAATAAACAGAAATAATTTCATTAAAGGCTTCAAAAGCGTTCTCTTCAATTTTGTCTTTGTAAAGGTTATAGATTTTTTCACCAAATTCTTGATCAAAATAATTAATTAAACGCTCTTTAGCGTTGTTCTTATTTGTTGGTGAGAATAAGAAAGTAGGCACTACAAAGGCATCGGCTTCTTTAACGTTATAGCCATTTAATAAAGCTTCTTCGTTATTTTCACCATCAAGATAAACTTGATATGGGTTTTTAGTTAAAGCATAGCCATCGAGAATCATCTCTTGGTTCTTATATTTAGTATTAACTAATTTACTAGCGGGAACTTTTCTTAATTCTTCAATAGAAGAACAATTAAATTCTTTTAAGATGTTGTTACTGATTTTATAAGCATCATCCGTTGTGCGATATGTATGAGGAGGACGTTTAATGACTAAAGAGGAAGATTCCCCTATTGCTCTTTTAAATAGATTCTTTGCTAATGGAGAAGCACATATCGCGGAAACGCTGGAACTACCAGCGCTTTCACCAGCGATTGTAATGTTATTCTTATCACCACCAAAGTTAGAGGCGTTTTCATTAATCCATTTAAGAGCGAATATTTGATCTAATAAGCCATAGTTACCTGTGGTTGCGTGCCCTTCTTCTTCTAAAGCTTCCGCTTTTAAGTCAGGATGAGCAAAATAGCCAAAAACATTAAGACGGTATTGAATAGTAATCATGATGACACCAGTTTTAGCGATTGATTCACCATTATAACTTTCATATGAACTAGCCCCTGTAGTTAAAGAACCACCATGAATATAAACTAAGATTGGTAAATTAGTTTCATCAGTGTTTGGTTTCCAAATATTAAGATATAAGCTATCTTCACTTTTCTCTTGAAGTGGTTGCATTTGATAATTTGGATGCCAGCCTTTTTCAGAATAGATATCAACAAGTGAACCGATAACAGGACTATTATCTGGTTGCATACTTCTTGGGCCAAAATATCTGCCATCTCTAATTCCTTCCCAACTATAGGCTTTAGGGAATTTCCATCTTTCCGCTTTGGCGTATGGTATACCAGCGTAGATTTCCACTGTTTTATCCTTGTTATAAATGCCTTGAACCTTACCTTCGTTAAGGTTTAAAGGCTCCGCTATAACTGTAGGATTAGAATAATATGCTGCGCTTTTCTTAGTAACTGTTGGTTGGCTAAATGAAATAAAGGCCACTGTAAGGCCTAAAAAGCCAATCCATGTAAATAATCTAAATAAGAACTTTCGGTTCCTAAAGAGCGTTCTAACTATAAAAAACGCCACTAATAGAACTAGTTCTAAGATGAAAAACACTAATGGACCATTAGCGAGGTCAAAATAGAACACTAATAAGGCGGTAATTAATGTCCACCCGATGGGGAATAATATCCAAAATAATAAATGATTCTTCTTTTTCATAGATTCATTATGACTGAAAGAAAAAAGGCAGACAATAAATCTGCCTTTATTTTTTATTTATTATCGTTTAGAACTTTACGATATTTCTCAAGTTCTTCAGTGTTAGCCATAACGAAGTGTCCAGGAGTGATTTCTACGAGGCTTGGAGCTTCTTTAGAATAATCATGCTCATTAGCAGGAACGTAGATGTATCTCTTTCTTTCCTTTTCACTTAATGGGTCTGGCTTTGGAATCGCAGAGAGTAACGCTCTGGTATATGGGTGTAATGGGTGGGCAAATAATTCATCACTACTTGCTAACTCAACGATATTGCCAAAGTACATAACGGCAATTCTATCACAGAAGTATTTAACAACGGATAAGTCGTGAGCAATGAACATAATGGTTAAACCCATTTCATCTTTTAAGTTATTTAATAAGTTGATGATTTGGGCTCTAATGGAGACGTCAAGGGCGGAAATTGGTTCATCACAGATTAAGAAGTCTGGATTCATAATTAACGCTCTTGCGATACCAATACGTTGACGTTGACCACCAGAGAATTCGTGTGGGTAACGAGAAGCATATTCTGGTAATAAGCCAACCTTGATTAAGGCTTCTCTCACTTTTTGTGAGTTTTCAAACGCGTTATATTGACCTTGGATGTGTAAACCTTCTTGAATGATGTCTTCAACGGTCATACGTGGGTCAAGAGAGTCAACAGGATCTTGGAAGATCATTTGCATCTTGCTCATTAACTTCTTATCAACATGTTTGTTGTCGTAGTTATGTTGAGCAATCTTTTCTTTTTGTTCCTTGACTAGGGCCGCTAAATCGGTTTTTAATTTTTCGATTTGAGCGTTATATTGTTCTCT
>CAMNMM010000155.1:0-2755 GCA_946544655.1 uncultured Caryophanales bacterium
ACTTTCATCTCGGCAGTTGAACAACCGAGGATTCCCGTTTAATTTTCTAAATAATAAATTGGAAAGATTTGATTCGCAAGTCCAGTGATATCATCGATATCAATAACGACCGCGGAGAAGACTCCACGACCTTCATCTGGAGTTTGGAATTTGCTTTGCTTACCGTAGATAATCTTTTCTACGACTGTTTCTTTAGTGCAACCTAATACACCATCCGCAAAGCCAGTCATACCGACATCACTAATGAAGGCAGTACCATTTGGTAAAACATGAGCGTCATTGGTTTGAACGTGTGTATGTGTTCCCAAAATAGCGGAAACTTTGCCGTCAAGCGCGAAGGCTAGGGATTGTTTTTCTCCTGTTGCTTCCGCGTGGAAATCGATGATGTGGATAGTCGCTGGTTCCTCTTCTGCTAATAAGTTGAGGATGGAATAATAAGGAGCGTTAACTTCTTCGTTCATAAAGGCGCTTCCTAAGATATTAGTGACTCTCACTGAAACGTTATTTACTTCGAAGACCACACTACCTTCGCCAGGGAATTCTTTTAATAAGTTATATGGCCTAACTAAACGGTCGACTTGATTAATGTAGCGGAGGATATCGCTTTTAGACATATAGTGGTTACCTAAAGTCACAGCGTCCACCCCTGCATCGATAAGTTCAAAGTATTGATTTCTTGTTAAGCCTTTACCGTGCGATGCATTCTCGCCGTTAGCAATAACAAAATCAATATCGTATTTTTCTACGTAGTAAGGAATTCTTTCCTTAAGCATGCGTCGACCAACACGACCGACCACATCTCCGATAAATAGTATTTTCAAATTGTAATCTTTCTATGAAATAGGGCTACTATTTCGCGGTTTCTATCGCACGATATTCACGAATGACAGAAACTTTAATTTGACCTGGATAAGTCATTTCGTTTTCAATACGTTCTTTGATGTCTCTTGCTAATTTGAAGGCACCAATGTCGTCGATCTTTTCTGGAATAACCATGACACGTAATTCACGGCCAGATTGCATCGCGTATGATTGATAAACACCATCGTATGACTTGCAGATTTCTTCAAGTTGTTCAATACGTTTGATGTAGTTTTCTAAGATTTCACTTCTAGCACCTGGTCTAGCAGCACTTAATGTATCAGCGGCTTGGACTAAGTTAGCGATGATGTATTTAGCAGGAACATCACCATGGTGAGATTCAATAGAGTTAATGACGACATCACCTTCACCATATTTCTTGGCTAAACGAGCACCGATTTCAACGTGGCTACCTTCCATTTCAAAGTCAGCGGCTTTACCGACATCGTGTAATAAGCCAGCGCGTTTAGCTAAGTTTTGATCTAAGCCAAGTTCAGCGGCCATGATACCACATAAGTAAGCGACTTCAACGGAGTGGTCTAAAGCATTTTGACCATAAGAGGTACGGTATTTTAAACGACCAACATAGTCGAGTAATTCTTTGTTGATTCTTGGTAAACCAAGTTTGAAGGCGACTTCTTGACCCGCTTTATGGATACTTTCATCGACTTCTTTCTTTGTCTTTTCAACGATTTCTTCAATTCTACCTGGTTGAATACGACCATCTTTAATTAAGGCTTCAAGAGATAATCTAGCGATTTCTCTTCTAATAGGATTGAAGCAGCTAACGGTAATAACTTCTGGAGTATCATCAATAATTAAATCAACACCAAGGAGTTGTTCTAAGGAACGGATGTTACGACCTTCACGACCGATGATACGACCTTTCATTTCATCGCTTGGTAAAGCAACAACTGATACTGTTCTTTCGTTTGTGACATCTTGTGCGTATCTTGTGAGGGCTAAGCCTAATAATTCTTTAGCCTTTTCATCGCATTCTTCTTTAGCTTCTTCTTCTTTTTGTTTTACAAAGGCAGCAATTTCTTTACTGACTTTACTTTCGACACGATTGAATAATTCATCGCGAGCTTCTTGTGTAGACATTTGTGCGACCTTTTCAAGTTCAACGATAATGCTATCAATCTTTTCTTGAAGAGCGGCATCTTTCTTGTCTAATTCTTTTAAGCGTCTGTTTAATGTTTCGTTCTTTTCATCTAAAGCATTTTCTTTAGAAAGAAGAGCGGCATCACGACGATCAATGTTTTGTTCTCTTTGGTTAAGAGATCTTTCTTGGTTTTGTAATTCTTGTTTTCTTTCGTGGATTTCTTTGTTTGCTTCTTGTTTCATTTCATTGACAGCTTGTTTACCGTCAATTTGAGCATTCTTGGTAATGTGTTCCGCTTTGATTTCAGCGTCACGGATAATTTTCTTTGCGTTGTTCTTAACAATATTTTGTCTAACAAATGGCACTAAAAACATTAAAGCAGCGCCACCTAAAAGACAAACAATACCAACAACGATAAGAACCCATACTGGTACCATAATTTGTTTCCCTTTCTATAAATGTAAAATAGTTAGTCTATAAATAGACTTTACCTAAAATGTTTCCCCATTATAAGGATAGGAATAAGCATTTTTTATAATCAACAGGTTAAACCTGATAACAAAGTTCTCGAATGAGAATATATAGGTAAGTATCTTTCGAGGATACAAAATAATTATAATCTCGCAAATAAATAATGTCATTATTTTTTGTAATTGCAAAACCAAAGTATGTGATATAATAAAACCACAAGAACGAATCCTCTAAAACACTTTATGGTATAAGTCTTATAGGGATTCTTTTTTTACACCAGCTTAATCAGCAGGCACAAAAAGAGGCAAATCACAAAAA
>CAMNMM010000156.1:0-2727 GCA_946544655.1 uncultured Caryophanales bacterium
TTAAAGGTGTCTTAGTCGATGGTAAATATCACCCAGTTGATAGTAACGAACAAGCATTCAAGATGGCTGGTATCTTAGCGTTCAAAGATGCTTATCCAAAATGTAAGCCAATCATCTTAGAACCAATCATGAGAATCCATGTTATCGCTCCAACAGAATATACTGGTGATATCATGTCTGACTTAAATACACGTCGTGCGCGTATTCAAAACATGGAAGAACACGAAGGTATGCAAGATATCGAAGCGTTAATTCCTGAAGCAGAAATCGTTGACTACGTCACACAACTTAAGTCCATCACTCAAGCTTCTGGTTATTTCAATAGAGAATTCGTCTCTTACGAAGAAGTTCCAGAATACTTAAAAGAAAAAGTTATTAAAGAGAATAAGATTTCTCAATAATAAAACCCAAATCAGGAAGAGAGGGAATATCGTTTCCCTCTTTTCTTTTTCAAAGAAATATTACAAAATAATGAGGTATGAAATTCTTATTAACTAATGATGACGGCTATAACGCTCAAGGAATACTTCTCCTTAAGGATAAACTCTTAAAATACGGTGAAGTGACGATTGTCGCCCCTTTTGAGCATATGTCTGCGAAGAGTGCATCAATTACTTTAGGCGATTGGCTTAAAGTCGATAGAATCGATGAACACACCTATGCAGTACATGGCACTCCTACAGACTGTACATCTCTTGCTTTAGCGGGACTTAACATTGACTGTGATGTCGTTGTCTCTGGTTGTAATAATGGTCCAAACCTCTCTTATGATGTCATTTTAAGTGGCACAATTGGAGCGTGCTTAGGTGCGGCTACATTCCGTAAAAAGACTGTTGCTTTCAGTGCGCCTTTTGATGATTTCACATGCTTAATTGAACACTTTGATGAAATCTGGGAATACATTATGAAGTATAACCTACTAGATAAGAGATATGTATTGAACGTCAACTTACCAAAAGGAACCTATAAAGGTATTGCCTTAGGCCGCTTATTCTATCGTAAAGACCGTTATTATTTTGATCAAAACGAAGACTTATATTACGCTTTAAGAGATACACAAGAATATTTAGAAATGCCAGAAGACGCTGATTGCAGATTAGTGAAAGAAGGCTATGTTGTTATTACACCTATTTCTCGTATTCCGTTTGAAGAAGATATATACGAAGAACTTAAAAAGAAGGTGCAAGATCAATAATGCATTTTGAGTTAAACGAAACTGAAGATAAAAAGCTTCTCGCCTTATTCAATCAACACGAGAAGAATATTGACTATTTGCTATACCTTCGCGATTTAATTTGGCAAGAACCACATCTAAACAGTGGTCTTTTCATTGATAAAAATAGCTTTGAAACAAGGCAAGAATTCATTAAACAAGTTTCAGAAAATAAGAAAGTAGATTCATCTTTCATCAATAAGAATCTTCTTTGGGACACTCAAGAAGTGATGCTAGATACTTTCACTAATAATCCATATTATCAAGCTCTTAAAAATATCGCTTTTGACCAAGATGGTTGGAAGCTATCTCATAAGGTAATGAAAGCTTTTACATTATTCCCATATGATGAACAATATCATTATGGAAGTAATTCCATATTAAAGATGTCATTAGGCTATTTTACTAAGGATTATGGTTATCCCACAATTTCGTTATATGACCAAGAGTGGATGAGCCTAAATCCTCATGAAATTAGAACAATGGAAATGCCTATACAAACCGCTAAAGGAAAAGTCTTAACATTAGGTTTAGGACTTGGCTATTTCGCTTATATGGTTCATCTAAAAGAAGAAGTTAAAGAAGTCTATATTGTTGAGATGGATTTAGAACTCATTAAGTTATTCCAAAAGCATCTATTACCTCTATTCCCACATAGAGAAAAGATCCACATCATTAAAGCGGACGCTCTAGCGTTTATTAATCAAATTAATGATAGAGATTACGATTTTATCTTTTCTGATTTATGGCATGATGTTAGTGACGGTTTACCTATGTATATAAAACTATTAGAAAGATTTGATAAGTTCACTTATACAAAATGTCATTACTGGATTGAGAATTCATTAATTGCTTATCTAAGATTATTAATCATTGGTGTTATTAAAGATGAATATTATAAGAATGAAAGTGATTATGATGAAATCCAATTAACGATAAAAAAGAATCTAGAAAACTATACACTCCATAATAGTTATGAACTAGATGCTTTATTAAATATTCAAGGAGTAAAAAAAGAGTCCCAAACCAACTAATCACCAATAAGTTTTGTGAGGCTCCTTACTAAATATTTTATGCCAAATTCTCTTGATTATTCAATACATAGCAAGTTTCAATAATCAAATTATTGTTAGTCATAACTAACTTTTAGTAAAAAATATTAACGTATTATTTGTGTAAATAATAGTGTGGTGTATAATATTCCCGGAAAGAAGGAAATTATATGCCATTAGTTAACTCCAAAGAAATGTTTGAAAAAGCCTATAAAGGCGGTTACGCAATTGGTGCTTTCAACTGCAACAACATGGAAATCGTTCAAGCGATTACAGAAGCTGCTAAAGAATGCAATTCACCAGTTATTCTCCAAGTCTCCGCTGGGGCAAGAAAATATGCCAAACCTATCTATTTAAAGAAGATGGTTGAAGCTGCTGTCGAAGACACCAACTTACCAATCGTTCTCCACTTAGACCACGGTGCAGACTTTGAAATTTGTAAAGAATGTATCGACGGTGGTT
>CAMNMM010000157.1:0-2718 GCA_946544655.1 uncultured Caryophanales bacterium
TGGAAGTATTCTGGAAGCGGTATTTCAAACACCATTTCTTTTTTGGTTTTTGGGTGAATTAGTTTTAACTTATAGGCCACTAAGAGTTGACCATCTTTATATAACTTATCGTAATTCTTACCAGCGTATAATGGATCGCCTTCGACAGGATAGCCAATCGCGGACATATGGACACGTATTTGATGTGTACGGCCACTGACGAGTTGACACTTTATTAAAGTGTGATTAGCAAATCTTTCAACCACTGCAAAGTGAGTGGTTGCAGGTTTACCATCCTTAACGACCGCCATTTTTTGACGGTTATTTTTATCTCTGCCTATAGGCATATCAACTGTACCACTATTTTCTTTAATGACACCACGGACTAAAGCCATGTATTCTCTCGCCATTGTGTGGTCTTTAAGTTGTTCTGCTAAAAAGTGATGAGCGTTATCGTTTTTAGCGACACATAATAAACCAGAAGTATCTTTATCAATACGGTGCACAATGCCTGGACGAATCACACCATTGATAGAGGAAAGTGAATCTTCCATGAACATCAAAGCGTTCACGAGTGTCCCTGAATAATGCCCATTCGCGGGATGGACAACCATGCCTTGAGGCTTATTGATAATGAGGATATCATCGTCTTCATAAACGACATCTAAGGGAATATCTTCTTCTTTAATATCACTCTTTGTATCAACGATTTCTTCGATGATAATTTCATCATTTTCTTTAACCTTAAAAGAAGGCTTTTCTACCTTGCCATTGATGGTGATTTTGCCTTCATCAATGAGCTTAGTAATAAAGCTACGAGAAAGTTCGCTGTTAAGCAAGGCTACAGCTTTATCTAATCTTTCTCCATTTTCTTTAAAGGTGACAATGTATTTCATAACTTTACTAAATAACTACTAATTATTTACTTTCTTCTTGTTCAGCTTTTTCGGCTTCTAACTTTTCCTTTTCACTCTTAGAAAGGACTTTTTGGTGGTCGTTAACGGTCTTGACTTTGTTCTTATTCTTTTCTCTATAGTCTTTAACCTCTATAACGATGATATAAATGATGAGCATAAAGGCTGCGACAACGATACAACTATCAGCGATATTGAAGTTCCAAACCCAACCAGGGATCCAGTAGAAATCAATCCAGTCCACGACCGCGCCACCAAAGAGGGCTCTACCACCTTGAAGGCCGCCATAGAAGATACGGTCAATCATGTTTCCAATGGCGCCAGTAACCACCATGATTAAAGCGGCTCTAATGAATAATTTCATGTCTTTTCTTTTAAGAATGAGATATGTAATTAAGCCCGCACTAATTAAGGTAGCGACAATTAAATAGATTGTTCTAGAAACATCTGGATTATCCGCACCAATTCCAAAAGCAGCTTTAGTGTTTAAGACATATGTAATATTAACAAAGCCCCATTTAGCCACAACACCAGGAGGAGTGACTCCTGAATGCATAATGATTTGCTTAGTAATAATATCTATTGCTAAAAGCAATACACCAAGCCAAATATATGATTTAAATAGCCATTTAAGGCCGTTTAATAATTTCTCTTTCATTATTTAATGACCTCATTACAACGTTTGCATAAGAAGGTGCCATCTTCTTGCATAACGGCATCACTTTCATAGTTCCAGCATCTTTCGCAGAAATGACCTGGGTGATGAATAACTTTCACTTGGGTATTTTGATAAGTTAATCCATCGTTATCTTCTTCTTTAATTTCAGAAACAACGAATAATTGGTTTCTTAAGTGAGCGTCAAAGCTATTAAAGAGCGCTTTTAAGCCTTCATTAGCGAATTTAACACTAACATAAGCTTCTTGAGCGGAACCAATAACTTTGTTATTTCTTGCGTCTTCTAGGGCCTTTAAAACATCATCTCTAAGAAGTTTGAATTGTTCGTATTCATCTAAGAGGGCCTTATTAACTTCTCTATACTTTGGATAATCATAATATTGAGGATTAGATTTTCTTTCTCCTGGCATATTTAAATTGAATTCATCCATCGTGAATGGAAGGATTGGATTAAGTAATCTTAATAAGGTTTCACCAACTGTATATAAGACAGTTTGGACTTGTTTTCTTCTTAATGAATCCTTACCTTCGCAATATAAGACATCCTTATTAATATCTAAATAGAAGCTACTTAAATCAGTGGACATGAAGGTCATGATATTACTTGTGGCTTCGCCAAAGTTAAATTTATCAAAAGCTTCAGTGACATTTTTCACTAATAAGTTGAGTGTTTCTAAGATATATTCATCAGGTTTTTCAAATGATGTGGCTTTGTTAGATGGATCATAGTCCACTAAGTTCCAAGAGATGAACTTAAGAGTGTTTCTAATCTTTCGATATTGGTCAGCAACTTGTTTAATTAAGTTTTCACCAATACGGACATCTTGTTGATAATCAACACTAGCGACCCAAAGTCTTAAGATATCCGCCCCGTATACATTAGCGATCTTAGTAGGATCTACGCCGTTACCTTTAGATTTATGCATTTGTTCCCCATGTTCATCTAAAACCCAACCATGGGACACAACACTCTTAAATGGCGCGACATCATGAGTGGCGACACTTAAAATAAGTGAAGAGTTAAACCAACCACGATATTGGTCGCTACCTTCAAGATATAAATCACTAGGATATTTAATACCTCTATCGTTAAGGACACCATTCCAAGAGGAGCCACTATCGAACCAGACGTCCATGATGTCTTTTTCT
>CAMNMM010000158.1:0-2702 GCA_946544655.1 uncultured Caryophanales bacterium
CGACAAATTCAATTGTGTCTTTTAGTTTATTTTTCATCATCTTTATAGCCCTCCAATGAGACATTAGTGATGCGAGTGACCATGATATAAATAGAAAGAAGAACAAATAAGAAAAGGACCACTACTGAGACTTGGAAAAATACAGCGTGAATGATACGGGTATAAAACTGTGATAAAGCAAACCTTAAGGAAGAAAGAATTGCTAAAGTAATACCCCAGAGAACAAAGAATTCAATGAGCTTTGAGCGATGCACAGATTCGCAATGTAATAGATATTCCTCTTTAAGCCTGACTTGATTGATAAGATATTGACTCATTAAGAGGATATCGCCACCCTGTTCTCTCCAGACTTTGATGGTATCGAGAAATAAGTGATATAAATCAAATTTAAAGTATTTACATAAGTAAGATAGTTTTTCTTCCTCATCTAAATCTTTAATAGAATCTATTACTTCTCTCACCTCTTTATCAGCGGTTCCATAGCTGCTTTCTCTTGCAGCGCTTAATGAACCTTTAATGCTTAAAGAGATAAGATAGGAATTAATAAACTGATAGCACTGATGGTAACGACGGGTTTTCTTTTGGTACTTGTCTAATTGCCTTTTAATAAGGAAAACAAAAAATAGGAAGGTAATTAATAATATTAATAAGGTTGAGAATATGTTTTCGCTTGCAATGAATATTAAACCGGCGAAGGCTAATGAAACAAGAACACCAATTAATAAAAAGTTCATTTATTTCCTCCTATAAAAGTTCTTTTGAATAGATCACTACCGATAGATATGTTGAGCAAATTTAAAGCGGGTTTTGGTAATGGTCTATACTTTTTATTCTTCCCGTCGTTACCATATATTTCTTCCATCTCTTTACCATTAAGGTAAGCAATGGATGAAATGTATCTTAATGGTTCACCGTTATGGTGGTATCTCCTTTCTAAATAAATGTAAAAGCGCATATGATAGGCGATATCTTGATAAACGTCATCAAAGTCCATCTTTTGTTCGTTCATCATCACCATTCTCACCATACGATATGGCATGCTGTTAATGTCGAAAGCGTGGCAGGTGGTGATAATTGGATGGCCTGTTAAGGATGAATTTAGAACGTCTAGCATTTCTTTACCGCGAGATTCGGCTACGATAAGCCAATCGGGGTTACTTCTAAGTGCGGTTTTTACTAGACTTTGGATGGATGCATTTTGTCTGTTATCATCCACCTGCCATATATTGAGGTCGAGGTTCTTCTCGATTTCAAGTTGATCTAATTCCAGGATGTTGTCTATGACAATCGCTCTGGTGTTATCTTTCATGCGACTGATGAGATATTTTTGCAGTTCGGTTTTACCGCTTCCGGTTAAACCACCGATGACAATCGAAACATTAGAATCGATTAAAACATCTAATAAGTCGCATATTTCCTTTGGAAAGTATTTCTCATTCTCTTTGATTCTGAGCTTTTTAGAAGCGATACGAAGAGAGAAGCATATGCATTCGTTATTTTGCTTACGACACACTGTCTGATGAAGCGCGGTTAGACGATATCTACCAAAAGAAACATCTAGTTCTGGTTCTTGATAGGAGAACTGCTTTTCTGAAAGATTAGAAATTTGTCTAATGAAATCTTTCACTAGTTGAGGTTCAACGAGTGTGTCTCTTTTCTGTCTTCCTAGATTGTTATCTAGATAGAAAATACTTTCTCCGTTATAAGAGATATCAGTGACACTGTCTTTTTCTAATAAATCAGAGAGAAAAGAATTCTCGATAAATGTGATTAACTTATTAACGTCCATTTAGTTGCTCCTGATTTCATAAAACATTGTCTTTTGATATTGATACATAAAGATAAATGAAGCGTTAACAGTGACCTCCACCGCTTTAGCGTTTTCATCAATGCAAACTGAATGATCACTTGGATTGTAATAATAAAACCCCACTTCATAATCTTCCGTATAATGTGGCAAAGAAAAATCAAAATAAGAGGTTAAGTTTTTTTCTAACGTTTCCTTGTTGAATATTGGGCCATTTTCTTCACTTATATCCATCAGTTCAATGGCGGTTTCAAATAAGGAAATAGGTGCATTCATCACTAATCGATTTAGGCCGTTTACTTGATAAGACATCATAAAGAAATTGAAAGAAAGAACGACCACCATAAAGGAGATAATCATATTAATCATTAGCGATACCTCCACTGACGTAATATTCTCCTTCTGGAGCGGTACCTACTATCGCTTTTCCTGAGATATATCTAAGCGGATATGAGAAGGTGATTTTGCTTTTAGAAAACTCTACGAAATCTAGATAAAGAATCTTATTATCAAAGTGTTCTTTACCATTTATTGGAAGATAAAAGCTAGGTGAAAATATAAAGCCTTCACGATAGATATCACCTGTTTCTAGCGTTCTTTTATTTATATAAAAATTGGTTTTATATTTTAAAGATAGTCTACCTCTATTATTTTGAATATCTAAAGGGATGATGACGTTGTCATTAGCGTCATGTGTATAGTAAGGAAAGAGGTTTTCGTGATCTTCAAATCTAAGGCTTAGACTTTTATAAGTTAATGGGAAATCTGATTCATAACTAAAGCCTTTATCTTTAACATCTAAACGATAATAATAATCGCTTTCTAAATAGTCCCCTAAGTTAGAAAAGCTAATTGTTTCTTTAATGGATTTCATCTCATGTCCATCCCCGTAAAA
>CAMNMM010000159.1:0-2686 GCA_946544655.1 uncultured Caryophanales bacterium
AAGGCCATCAACCGCTTTGCTGTGGATAATTTTATCGATTTCAAAGACTAATTGATTCTTTTGTGTTTTATATGGAATTTCAGTAATGACAATCTGCTGATTGTCTTTATTTTGAACAATCTCTTCTTTACTAGCGATTTCAATACGACCTCTACCAGTTAAATAGATGCTTTTAAGACCTTCACTTTCGTAGATGATACCACCACCTGGGAAGTCAGGACCTAAAACAAATTGCATTAAGTCTTCAATGGTTGCTGTTTTATGACCAATACGATAAACGACCGCATCAATAATCTCTTTGAGATTATGAGGTGGGATTTCAGTGGCCATACCAACAGCGATACCTTCTGTACCATTAGCGAATAAGTTAGGGAATCTAGCCGGTAAAATTGTTGGTTCGAATTCGGTATCATCGAAGTTAAGCTGCATATCAACAGTCTTTTTATCGATTTCTCTCACTAATTCGTTACTGATTTCCGCTAATCGAGATTCTGTATAACGATAAGCCGCTGGTGAGTCACCATCGATAGAACCGTTATTACCTTGGAAGTCGATTAATGGGTATCTAATCTTCCAATCTTGGCTCATTCTAGCCAAGGCTTCATAAATAGATGTATCACCATGAGGGTGGAAAGTACCCATAACCGCACCAACGGTATGAGCACATTTTCTTGTTGGTTTATTGAAGACGTTATTGTTCTTAAACATCGTGAAAATGATACGTCTTTGAACTGGTTTTAAACCATCTCTAACATCAGGAATAGCACGATCTTGGATGACGTATTTAGCGTATGTTGCATAGCGGTCACCCATGACATCTTCCATTGGTTGTATGGAGATATTTTCTACGTAATTTTCTTCGACTAAATCAATCTTTTTTCTAGCCATAGATTACTTTACCTCCTTAATGAAAGTGTCAATTTTATTGAAGTCAACGTTCTCTTCGACCCACGCTCTTCTGACACTAGCGTCACGGCCCATTAAAACGTTAACTCTTTTTTCTGCAAGAATTGGATCATCAATCTCGACTTGAAGTAAAAGTCTAGTCTTTGGATCCATTGTGGTTTCTTTTAATTGGATAGCGTCCATTTCACCAAGACCTTTATAGCGGTTAATCTTATAACCCGCACCCACTTTTTTCTTGGCGGCTTCTAAACCTTCGTCATCCCAAGCATATTCTTGAATGACCTTTTTACCATCTTCTTTATGAACACGATAAAGAGGAGGAACCGCAATATAGATGTGGCCTGTGGTGATTAATTGACGCATATAATGATAGAAGAACGTTAATAATAACGTTTGGATATGCGCACCATCGGTATCAGCATCGGTCATGATGATGATTTTGCCATATTTTATATCTTCAATATCGAAGCTTTGTCCAAAGCCCGCACCAATGGTATTAATGATGGTTGCGATTTCTTCATTATGGACTAATCTATCGATAGAAATTGAGTCTGTATTAAGTGGTTTACCACGTAGTGGTAATATGGCTTGGTGTAGTCTATCTCTACCCTTCTTAGCTGTACCACCAGCGGAATCACCTTCAACGATAAAAAGCTCGTTTTTAGCGTAGTCTTTAGACTGCGCTGGGGTCAATTTGTCACTTAAAATGACCTCTTGTTTAGGTTTTTTATTACTTCTAGCCTCTTCTTTTGCTTTACGCGCGGCTAATCTCGCGGTTTGTGAAGCCACACATTTATTAATCAAGTTAATTGCGAACTCTTTGTTTTCGAGTAAGTAATAAGTAAACTTATTAAAGATGAAATTAGAGACGACAGAAACCGCTTGAGGAGTGCCTAATTTGCCCTTAGTTTGGCCTTCAAATTCGAGGAGCATTTCCGGGATTTTTAAGCTTACAACTGCGGTTAAACCTTCTCTAATATCACTACCTTCTAACTTTTTACCTTTGGTAAGTTTGTAAGTTTCAGCGAAATCATTGACCGCTTTAGTGATACCTGCTCTAAAGCCAGTTTCATGAGTGCCACCATCTCTTGTTCTTACGTTGTTAACGTAAGAGAAGATAGTTTCGTTATAGTCTTCGTTACAATATTGTAAGGCGATCTCAATATCAATTTGTGTTTCTTCATCGGTATCAGCGAAACTGATGACAGGTGATAATGGATTCTTATTAATATTGACGTTATTGATATATTCCACTAAACCATTTTCATATAAAAAGTTTTGAACTGTTCCTGTTTTTTCATCAGTAAGAACAAATTCCACGCCTTTCATTAAGAAGGCACTTTCTTGTAAGTGGCTAGCGATTGTATCCCATTTGAATTCCACTGTGGTGAATATTGAGGCATCTGGTTTAAATCTCACTAAAGTACCATGTTTCTTACATGTACCCACAACTTCAAGAGGAGTGACAAGATTGCCACCATTTTCGAATTTTAAATGGTAGATATTGCCGTTTTGATAGACATTAATGTCTATCCATTCACTCAAAGCATTAGTGACACTAGCGCCAACACCGTGTAAACCAGCCGCACTTTTATAGACTGCGTTATTGAATTTACCACCGGCGTGAAGTTCAGTAAAAACAACTTCGACCGCTGGTCGACCAGTTTCTTTATTGATACCCACAGGAATACCACGTCCTTCATCAAGAACGCTGATGGAACCGTCTTTATGCATGGTGACACAAATCTTTTTGCCATATCCTGACAAAGCTTCGTCAACT
>CAMNMM010000160.1:0-2685 GCA_946544655.1 uncultured Caryophanales bacterium
TAATCGCAGAATGGGGACTAGTGGCCCTTCTTCTTGTTATACTTATTCCATGTGGAGTTATCTAAAACATTAAAAAACATCCTACTTTGTATCTATCCTGATATCAATAACCTCAGGGTATTTGAAGAAGCTTTTGAATTATGAAAAATAAAGGTCTAGTGATTTTCTTAACAGTCTTATATTCAATGCTTTGGTTTGCGTTACTATTTCTAATCGTCGGCTTCTTCATGACTAAACCAGTCGCGTTCTATCACAAGATTAGAGGCAACTATCGATATACATCAAACAACAAATCATCTTCAAAATATAGTTATAGTGATGATCCAGTGGAAGATGAAACTATGTTTATTGATGATATGGATGAAGACTAACTAGCCTTTATATTCAAATTCGTAAATATCAAAAGGATTACCTAATGAGATAATTCTTCCCTTATCGTTAAGGGCCAGGTGTTCAAATTCTGTATAAACCCCAAATTGTTCACCTAAGTTTTTATATTCTTTAATAATGGTTTTATTTCTTAAATCCACAACTCTCATAACAGGGGCTCTTAATGGATCTGTTTTAGAACCAAAGGAGAATGTTTGATATAAGTGATGGTGGGAAATAAAGCCACCTTGTGTAGCGGTTTCGCTAGGAAGAGTAAAAGTATCAATCGAATTATCTGTATGTACTTCATAGTATTCTTCTCTATAGCTTGGCATTGGGAAAGAATAATACTTTAACTTATTAGTGTCACTTCTCATATAAGAGTTTTCAGTATAGCCACCATAATAGATAAGACCATCATCAAAGTCATAATATGAGTTTGGATAATAGATGGTGTCTTCTTCATAGTCAAAGACTAGATTAATAGTTTGTATTTCTTCTAAATGATATGTTCCACCTTTAGTGTATATCCTAAACGCAATCGTAGAATGAACATTCTTATGTTCCATAGAAACATATAGAAGTGGATATTCATCAGTTATCTTATAGTATTGATCACCAAAGAAAGCTTGGTTACAGTGCCATTCTTTATTAAATGTGCCATTTATATGATGAAGTAATTTCATATTATTAGAATCATAGATTTGAATAGCTTCTAATCCATCTAAACAGACAACATATTTATCTTTATAACAGGCTGCTCCTTGATAGGAAAAGTTAGAGGAACTTTGTGATACTTTTCCAATATGTTTAATGCCAGTAATTTCAAACTTGCTATCATCAACCTTTAATTCTTCACCTTGATAATAATCATTATGGAAAGCTCCTTCCCAAGTAAAGATATATTGACCTATTGAAATAGAAGAAGGAATGACTAAAGAGGCCACTAAGATGACAGGATATTTCTTAAAGAAGGAGAAAAACTTATTCATGAGCTTCTTCCTCCTTTTCTTTCTTCTTCATCGCGCGCATCATAATCACTAAAATAATGAACATAAATAAATACATCGCTAACTTCATCGCTAATGCGCCATATTTAAATATTGCTGCTGCTAAATAATTAGTCTTAATAGCGTTAAAGCTACCAATAAAGGCCATTAAGTTAATAAGGATAGTCATACCAATGACATAGAAGAAACCAAAGCGACATCTTTTCGCGTTTCTTTCCATACCTTCTTCAATGAAATGATCCTTACAACCTAAGAAGAAATAAGCATAGGCCACACATATCAAAATCGTGGCAGAAATATCCATACCACGAGCCCACGCAATAGTGAAGTCTTCCGTGGATTCACTGCCTACGAACGCTAATAAAGAAGTGAATAAACAGATAATAGAAGTGACAAATGCATAGAAGAAGTTCTTATTAAAATCATGTAACTTCGTGGCCGCCGCAATCATCATGATAAAAGCCACTAATTGGAAGATGATAAATATCCCCATAATCTCTGATATGGCTTTAATGTAAGAACCATACTCAAATAAGCCCAACATCATGAAGAACTGCGAGATAGTAAATAATAAAAATGCTTGTTTATACTTTTTAGAGTTTCCCATTAATTAAATTATAATCCTTAAAATACATCTGATGTTTCGATATCGTACATCATTGATTCAATCGTGCCCTTATAATCAGGGAACTTACTTCTTAGATATTCAGCTTCACCAATGGAGTTCATTTTAGCCGCCATAGTTTCGTTAGTGATGATGCTGATATTTGTTTTAATTCTTCTTAAAATTGGATCTAAGTATTTACCAGTCTCATCATTAATAGCAGCGTGAATCGCTCCACAGTGTGTATGACCTAAAACAATAATACGTTTCACTTTTAAGTGTTCAATCGCATATTCCACAGTGGCTAATTCACCTTCATTAATGACATTACCCGCGGTTCTAATAACAAATAGTTCACCTAATCTAGCGTTAAATATATATTCAGGAACCACTCTAGAATCAGAACAAGTGATGACTAAAGTATCAGGATGTTGTCCTTTTACTAATTCATCTCTTCTATCTTTTAGTTCTTTATTGTTCTCTAAGATGTTTAAAAAATCTTGGTTACCTTTTTTGATGTCCATACGTTTCTCCCTAGCAACATTTGCTATATATAGTTTACCAAAATGAAACCATGAATGATTTTTATTAATAAAATATTTTCGGTATAATATGCTTGTCTAAAGGAAATACGCTTTATGAATAACAAGAAACATCTTTTATGTTCTGTTGTGTCTTTACTTACCATCTCTTTTTTAGTGG
>CAMNMM010000161.1:0-2644 GCA_946544655.1 uncultured Caryophanales bacterium
GTTGGTACAGTCGAATCTGACCCAGTCAATGGCAAGATTTCCAACTCCTGTCCATTAGGTGAAGCCTTAGTCGGTAAGACCGTTGGTGATATCATTGAAGTCAAAGCAATCAAGACTTATAAGATCGAAATCTTAAAAATTGAAATAAAATAACAAATTTTTTGGACGATTTTGAAAAAACCTCCCTATTTAATCTATAGAGGAGGTTTTTTATATGATGAAAGTACTCATAGGTGTTGTCATTGTCGCTTTTATCGTTATTGTGGGCTTCTTAGTCATTGATCCAGACTTGAATCCCGTCAATCCTGGAAACAGCAATAACATCACCGAAGTCAGCACCCCACAAGGTAGTAAGTACACGATTGAAGGTGAAGTCTATAAGGCCGGAACGTACGTTCTAAGCGACGGAATCACTATGAATGACTTACTAGAAGCCGCAGGTGGAACAACCGCTAACGCAGACGATTTAGCCTATTTTACTAACGCCACATTAAAAGCGGGCACAACTTATTACATCGCTAGTAAGTTTGATGAAACAGATATTTGCTCTAAAAGTGAAATATCCAAAGTTAACATCAATCAAGATGATGCTGAAACTTTAATGTCCGTAAACGGCATAACTACATCCATTGCGAGTTCGATTGTTTCTTATCGTAGTGAAAACGGTACATTCAATACTTTAGAAGATTTACTTAAAGTCTATGGTATAGGTAACGCGACTTATCACAAGATTCGTAATTACGTCATTTTACATCAGTGATCATTTTCTTATTTTTCTTATCTTTTTATTTAGGAAATGTACTCACTTATTCAATCTTCCTATTTATAGGAATAGCTTTAGTCTTTCTCTTCTTTGTTTATAAACGCTTTAAGCGTCCAATGGCCTTGTTGTGTCTTGGAGGAATAGTTCTTGGATTCGGTTATTCGTTCATAAAGCCAACATATAATAAGAATTCGTATTCTGGAATTGTTTATACCGTCAAAGAGAATTATTTCCTTTTTAACAGTGGAGGAGAAAGACTTTATGTTTATTCTAAAGGTCACTCATATGATTTGGGTGACTATCTAACGATAAGCGGTAAAAAAGAAGAACTAGATTTCACTGTCTTAGAATCAGGTTTTGATTTTAAAAGCTATCTTAATAAGAAAGGTGTTTTTAGTTCGCTTAATCCTAAGCACATTGAAGTCAAATGGCATAACTTTATTAGGATTAATGAATCTAGAGAAAAAGCTTTAAGCCATTTTAATGACGAAGAAAGAAGTATCGTGGGGGCAATCCTATTTTCTGATGGAGGAGAAAGCGCCACTAGTGAATCATTAACTAATTTACACTTGGCGAGATTCTTATCTGCGAGTGGCCTTTATATTAGTTTATTTGCCTTAGGCCTTAACTATTTATTAAAACTATTTTTGAAGGATAAATACGCGGAGATAATAACGATTTCTCTTTTAGCCATCTATCTTGTTTTTACTATACCAAAATTCAGTGTCTTTAGAGTGGTCTTTCTTCTTTTGTTAAAGTGGATAAATAAGCATCCGCTTAAAAAGAAATTCACTTATCTAGAAGTAGTGTCTTTTGGTGGACTTATTTGTCTATTGCTTGATCACTTCTTAGCCTTGCAAGATAGCTTTGTTTTAGGCTTTAGCATACCCATTATTTCTTATTTAATTAGACATATCTATCCGAGTGAGAAGATTAAGTCATATTTATGGCGGTCTCTTACTATATATTTATTCTTTTTACCATTTGAAATCATGTATTACCACAAAGTGGTAGTGATGTCGTTCCCGCTTCAGATAATAAGTACACCTTTATTCTTGCTAATAGGCATAGTTTCTTTGCTATGTTTCTTTAGAATACCTTTGTACACAGTGGATAAAGGACTCATCTTTTTACTCAAAGGATATACAGGAATAATTAAGCCGTTATCATTCGGCTTATTAATGCCTGAATTTAATGTTGGACTATTGATTATCTATTACGCCATCTATGTCATTTACTTATATTATTTAACAATTGGTGTTAGACCAATTCAAAGATGGTTATCTATTGGAATGGTGGCCCTAACTGCTTTATACGCGATACCAATAGAAAATAGGTTAACAAGTGAAGTTAGCTTTGTTAACGTCGGTCAAGGTGATTGCACGCTTATTAGACATCATCAAAAGACCATATTAATCGATACAGGTGGTCTGACTTATAATGACATCGCTATTGGGACACTTATTCCTTATTTAAGAAAGAAAAGAATTTATAAAATCGATGCAGTCTTTATCACTCATTATGACTATGACCATTATGGAGCCTTAGAAAACTTACAAAAAGAATATAAGGTCTTTAATGTTTATGATTATTATTCCAGTTTCCCTATAAGTGTGAACGGCTTAACTTTTAATAATTACAACATCTACGGCACGACAAGTAATGAAGAAAATGATCGTTCCTTAGTGCTATCTTTTAATATTCTTAATAAGGACTTCCTTATTATGGGGGACGCCCCTAAATGGATTGAAAATAAAATCATGAATGACTACGATAAGATTCCATGTGATATCTTAAAACTTGGCCATCATGGTTCAGATACATCTTCTTCTGATAGGTTTATTCAATATACAAGCCCAGAAATTGCGAATGTCTCATGTG
>CAMNMM010000162.1:0-2643 GCA_946544655.1 uncultured Caryophanales bacterium
AAGATCCAAGTATCTTGAAGAACCATACCAACATGGCTTCTTAAAGATTCCTTTTTAATGTCTAAATATGATTTGTTATTGATAGAGATTAGACCGCTATTAGGATCATAGAAACGCATCAGTAAATTAATGAGTGTTGTCTTACCCGCGCCTGTTGGCCCAACGATGGCAACTTTCTGTCCTTTTTTGATTTCTAAATTAAAGTTTTCAATGAGTTTTCTACTAGGATCATAACTGAAAGACATATTCTTAAATTCAATGCTATCGATGCTATCAATTGAGGCTTCTCCTTTGTTAACATCATCTTCAATATTTAAGAAATCATTTATTCTTCTAAGTGACGCTTTTGCGTTCTCAAATTCGGAGACAACATTTGATATTTCATTGAATGGTTTACTGTACTGATTTGTGTATGATAAGAAGCTTGATAATCGACCAATAGACATGACAGCGAACACGGTAATTAAGTCATCATTAAAGCCAAGCATGATGATGCCTGCGACACCGATAATGACGTAAATAATGTTATTAACTAATCTAGTGCTTGGATTGACCCAAGAAGCCGAAAACTGCGCAATTCTCCCTTCTTTTTTCAGTTTTTCATTAATTTGATTAAATTCGCGAATTGCAGAGTTTTCATAGTTTAAAGACTGTACAATATCGATATTATTGAGTGTTTCTAATGATGAAGCAGAGAGATTTGCCTGTAATTCTGATTGCTTCTTATAGTGCTTATATGAGAAGCTTGAAACGATCTTTGCCATAAGCATACTTAATGGTGTTAATACAATGACACCAAGGGCTAAAATCCAGTTCACCATCACCATCATAATAATGGTAATAATGACAGTAAAAATACCTTGCATCAAAGTCTTAAAGACCGCGAATAAACCAGAGGCAAAATTCTCCATATCTCTGATTTCAAGTTGGACAATATCGCCGCGTCTTTTATTATCAAAATCCTTAAGCGACATAGCGTTAATTTTTTGATAAACATCGTCTCTTGCTTTCTTAATTACTTTTTGCGAAACATTCATCACAATGACTTCAAATAAATAGGCAAAAACAATACCAATAATAATTAAGCCTAAAGCCACGAATACATAGATATTAAATAGTTGATGATCATTATCTTTAGAGGCATCTAGGGCTCTACCTAATAAGAAAGGTTGAGCAATTTGAGCGATAACAAAGAGCAATGAAAAGACTAACGCAATCACGAGTGATTTACGCATTGGCTTTAAATAACTGAAAAGTCTTTGTTTGCTAGTCATCTTATTCCTTTTTAATTTGGGTTTCATAAATTTCTTTATAGATTGGACAGTTCTTTAATAAGTCAGCGTGTTTACCTTGACCAACGACTTGTCCGCCTTCTAACACTAAAATATAGTCAGCGTGTTGAATAGTAGACACTCTTTGAGACACGATGACTTTAGTCATATCTTTAAAACTATTAATAGTTTCTCTAATACGTTTATCCGTTAATAAATCTAAAGCGGAGGTAGAATCATCTAGAATTAAGATATTTGGCTTACGAATGAGCGCTCGAGCGATACATAATCTTTGTCTTTGACCACCAGAAAAGTTAAGTCCACCTTCGTTTACTTCATGATTAATGCCGTCTTCGTATTTACTAACGAATTCATATGCTTGAGCTTGTTTTAATACTTCAATGATATCTTCATCACTAGCGGTAGGATTACTCATTAAGAAATTAGATTTAATAGTGCCTTTAAATAAGGAACTTTTTTGATTAACTAAACCAATATCATTTCTTAAATCATTTAAGTTATAGTCTTTTAAAGAAACACCTTGATATAAGACATCACCTTTAGAGGCATCATAGAATCTTTCGATTAAATTAATGACTGTGGACTTACCACTACCGGTACCACCAATAACACCAAAAGTTTCACCTTTTCTAATTTGGAAATCTAAATCATTTAAGAAGTAATTTTCATCATCTGTAAATGAGAAACTAACATGATCAAATCTAATTAGAGGAGCCTTATTATCAGTGACGTATTGCTTATTTTCATTAATTATTGATGGATTAATAGAAAGAACACTATCGATTCTTTTAGAGGAGACATGAGCCTTAACAATCTCAATAATTACTTGTGAGAATTGGACCACTACAAAGAAGATTTGTGATAAGTAAGCCATCTCCGCGATGATGGTAGAAGCCACTTGTGTATTAGCGGCACTAAATAAACTATTTTGTAAGAGTAAGATAATAACAATTAAGACAATTGATGTAATCGCAAATGTTAAAGGATTAATTAATGAGTTAATGCGATTAACTTTAATAGCCTTATCTTGATAGGCATTTGTCTTAATGGCGAATTCATTATTTTCTCTATCTTGTTGATTAGAGGCTCTGACCACTCTTGCGCCATCTGTGGTTTCACTTGTTTTATTACTTAAATCATCTAAATCATTTTGGATTTCAACATAACCTTTAGAAGATTTTCTTAAAACTAGGAAGTTCACTAAGAAGATAAGAGGCACAATCGCAGTAAAGGCTAAACCCACTCTCCAGTCTAAAATAAATGACATCACTAATGATCCAATTAAGATAAATGGAGCGCGTATCACTAATCTCACAAATAAAAGAACACCATGTTGTAATTGATAAGTATC
>CAMNMM010000163.1:0-2633 GCA_946544655.1 uncultured Caryophanales bacterium
CAAAGCTCTTTGTATCATTACCTAAGGTGGCCATATATCTTAAATATTTAGCGCCGTTCGTCTTAGTGGCGTATTGACCGGTCATTGAGTCTTTTTCCCAACCCATTTCACTTAATACGACTTTGCCGTCTACGATGGAATAGTCATAGCCTTCTTTACCATAGATGGCGAGCCTTGTGCCTTCTTCAGTTAATAAGTAATCTAAGATATCTAAGATCTTTTCTTGTTTCTTATCAGAGATATCAGCATTAAACATCGTCATAGAGAACCAGTTTTCTGTACCTTCAAGAGCAAACTTACCATCTGGTCCTTTAATCTTTAAGAATGCTGTACCATCATCTAAATCAACATATTTTTGCGAAGCCTTGAATAACTTTCTTAACTTAATGTAGTTGGCTAAGGAATAGTTATCATATAGAATCGCGGCTTGTCCGCCTAAATATAATTGGTTAGCTTTATTTGGTGCGAAGTTATATTGGTCTTGTGAATAGACTTTCTTATCGCTCACTAAACTTTTCGCAGCTTCTAAACCTTGTAAGTATTTTTCACCAGCAAAGTTAGCAATGGCTTTACCACTGTCATCTTTTGCATAACAGTGAGGTGCATCTTTATAGAAGTTTGTGACACTTGGGAAAGCCCATTCTTCATCAACGAGAACACTGGCTTGATTCATACCAGATAATTCTTTGATATTGGTGTTAAAGGCATCACATAATCTATTGAATTCATCCCATGTATAGACATCACCTTCTCTATAGACAGGTTCTCTATCTGGATACATTTCATCAATCTTCTTTGCCCAGTCTCTTCTATAGACATAAGTGAAGTTTGAGAAGTCCTTTTGTGGATTAGTAATGTCATTAGCGATAGGAATGCCGTATAACTTGCCATCAATTTTAAGTGAGTCGATATTTGATATACCGTCTAACATCTTTTTAAGTTCTGGCCATTTGGACATATTGTCTGGTAATGGCTTTAACATACCGAAGTCCACCCATGATTCATAAGTAGAACCAAAGTTATAAGCTTTTAAGTTAAATTGAATGGTATCGGTTAAGTTATTACCATTAATCGCAGTATTAACCATGGTGTCCCAGTCTTCATAAGCATAGTTACTAGCCTTGATACTCACACCGAACTTTTCATTAATGATATCGGTGTACATATCTTCACCTTGCCATTGGTCAAAATAAACGTTTTTGAGGTTTAGGATAAGACGACCGTCTTTATCATATTTGTCCTCGGCGTTATTAGCCCCACAGCCTGTAAGAGCACTGAAGCTCATTAAAGCGGTTAATACTGCTCCATAGATGATTTTTTTGTTTTTCATAATTATAAATAACCTCCTATAGTTATCCCTTGATTGCGCCCACGACAATACCTTTAACGAAGAATCTTTGTAAGAATGGATAGAAACACATCATTGGCACAATGGTGAAGAAGATACTCGCCATTGTTAAACCTTGTGAGAATCCATCTACTGCTTCTGGGTTTTCGATATTAGAGGAGACAGTAGCAATCATATTTCTTAAGACCATTTGTAATGGCCAAATTTCCGTTCTATCTGGAATGAATAACATCGCGTTATACCATGAGTTCCAGTTACCAACTGCAAAGAACAAACCAATTGTCGCTAACATTGGTAAAGATAATGGTAAGAAGATCTTAACGAAGATGATTAAGTCATTCGCACCATCGATTTTCGCGCTTTCTTCCATTTCCGCTGGTAAGGAAGCGAAATAGTTACGCATGAGTAACATGTTGAATGTATCAATCGCACCTGGGATAATCATGACCCAAATGGTGTTCATCATCCCTAATGATTTAATTAAGTAGTAGTAAGGAACCATACCACCACCGAAGAACATAGTGACTAAAATCATATTCATCACAAAGTTCTTACCAAACCATTTATTTCTACTCATCGCGTAGCCAGTAATGACTGTAAAGAATAATTGATATAAAGTACCACCGATTAAAAGAATCATCGTGATACCAAAGCCAGACCATAACTGGTTATTAGTGAACACTTGTTGATAAGCACTTAAATCTAATTCAGTTGGCCATAATAAGAGATTGCTCTTTAAATAACTTGCTTCACTAGAAATAGAAATAACAAAAGCATTCCAGAATGGGAAGATGATTAAGATAGCGTAGATTGCTAAGATAACGAATATAACGATATCTAAGCCTTGAATCTTTCTATCTCTAGAAGAACCTCTTGGGCGAAGTGGGAGTCTAGCTAATTCTGTTTCTCTTTTCATTAGATAATACCCCTTTCCCCGCATGCTTTAGCGATTCTATCAACACTGATAACTAAGGCAAATGAAATGACTGATTTAAATAAACCAATCGCTGTACCTATACCAGCGTTACCTGAACCACTCACGTAGTGATAATAAATATATGTATCGATAATATTGACATCTTCTCTTAAGACATCATTACCTAAGTTTAAGATTTGATCAAAACCCGCGGAAAGAACACCACCAACAGACATGATTAATAAGAGAATCGCTGTTGGTTTAATACCAGGTAAGGTAATATGCCAGATCTTTTGTAAACGCGTAGCACCATCGATATCCGCCGCTTCGTATTGATCTTGTGGAATGCCCGCCATCGTGGCTAAGTAG
>CAMNMM010000164.1:0-2630 GCA_946544655.1 uncultured Caryophanales bacterium
TATTTAATATTCGTGATTTAGTCAATTACTGTGCTACAAATGGCTTATATGAAGTCAACGCCTTCTCTTTTGATGGTTATGTCGCTCCAATCTTAGACTTTGACTGCTTTGTTAAATACTCCATGGAACTCTTATCTTATGAAGTAAGAAAACAACTCTTCAAAGAAGATTGGCCAATTTATACAACCACACACAATACTCCTCCAGCCTTATATGGTGAAAAGGCTAACGTTAGTAATTCATTCATTTCTAACGGTTCCACAATTAAAGGTACTGTCATTAATTCCATCCTTTCCCGTGATGTCGTTGTCGAAGAAGGAGCGGTTGTTAAAGATTGCATTCTCTTCAGTGGCACTAAAGTGGGCAAAGGTAGTCATCTCCAATATGTTGTCGCGGATAAGAAAGTCCAGATTAAAGAAGTTAGAGATGTCGCTGGTGATGATGATCACTACATGTATATAAGTTTTGGAGCTAATATCTAACATGAAAATAGTAATGGTTGCCAGTGAGGCCCGTCCTTTCTGTAAGACGGGTGGTCTTGCTGATGTCGTTTATTCTCTTTCTAAAGAATTAGTAAAGATGGGGGAAGAAGTTTCCGTATTTTTACCTTTCTATGATTCAATTCGTCGTCAAATATCAGATAAAGCTTTAAAGAAAGCCGTTTCTTTTAAGACACATATGTCTTGGCGTAAGCAAAACGTTGATGTCTATTCATTAGTGAATGAAGGCATCACCTATTACTTTATTGAAAACCAACAATATTTTGAAAGAGGCCATATTTATGGTGACTTTGATGATGGTGAACGCTTTGCGTTCTTTACCATCGCTGTTAAGCAGTTCTTATTAAGTAAACGCGCTCGTCCAGACATCATCCATGTCCATGACTGGCAAGCCGGTATGCTTCCATGTATCTTACGTGTGGATGAAGAATGTAGAGAAAAATTTGCTAAAACCAAATTTGTTTTCACCATCCATAACCCAGCCTTCCAAGGCTTAATGCCTAAATTCACATTAGGTGATTTTTATAACTTAACAGATGAATATTTTGATAACGGCTCAGTCCGTTTCAAAGATCAAGTAAGTACCTTAAAAGCGGGTATTGTTTATGCAAATAAAATCACAACTGTTTCCCCAACCCATCATCTTGAATTATTAACTCCAGAAGGTGGTATGGGATTAGATAGTGTCCTTCGTTATAGAGAATGGGACTTCTCTGGTATCTTAAACGGTATCGACTATTTAGAATTTAATCCTGAAACTGATAAACAAATCGCGCAAGAATATACCGCGAAGAACTTAGTAAGTGGCAAGAAAGCTAATAAGGAAGCTTTATGCTATCAATATGGTATTAAAAATCCTAAAGCTCCTTTATACGCATTAGTCACACGTATTACTTGGCAAAAAGGTTTTGATATCATCTTCCCAGCGGTTGAAGAATTAATCGCTAGAGGAGCGAATATCTTTATGCTCGGTAGTGGTGAACATCAATACGAACAAAAATGGGAAGAATTAAAGAAAAGATATCCAGACCGTATTGGTCTATTTATTGGTTATAGTGATAACCTCGCGCATAAAGTCTACGCTGCAAGTGACTTCTTTATTATGCCGTCACTATTTGAACCATGTGGCTTAGGTCAAATGATTGCTCAAAGATATGGCTCTTTACCAATTGTTCGTAGAACAGGTGGCTTAAAAGACAGTGTTATTTGCTATGACGGCAATAACGCTGAAACTAGTAACGGCTTTGGCTTTGATGCCTATAGTGCTTATGAGATGACTAGAACCTCTCACTATGCATATGACGTCTATAACAACAAGAAACTTCTTCATCAATTGATGAAAAATGCAATGAATACTGATAATTCATGGTTGAAGAGTACCTTAGAATACATTAAACTTTATAAGTCGTTAGTTAAATAAATAACTAACCCTCTTAAAGGAGTATGTATTATGGGATTCAATCATCGTGAAATCGAAGCCAAGTGGCAAAAGTATTGGGAAGATAATAAAACATTTAAGACTGACGTCTATGATTTTAGTAAACCTAAATTCTATGCGTTAGATATGTTCCCTTATCCAAGTGGTGTGGGTTTACACGCTGGTCACCCAGAAGGCTATACCGCCACTGATATCGTTTGTCGTATGAAAAGGATGCAAGGCTATAATGTCCTTCACCCAATGGGCTACGACTCTTTTGGTTTACCCGCGGAACAATACGCCATTCAAACAGGTAATCACCCAGAAGGCTTTACCCAAAAGAATATTGCATACTTCACAAAACAACTTAAAGAACTCGGTTTTGATTATGACTGGGATAGAGTCATCGCCACAAGTGATCCATCTTTCTATAAATGGACACAGTGGATTTTTAAAGGTCTATTCTTAGATGGCTACGCTAAATACATTGATATGCCAGTTAACTGGTGTGAAGAACTCGGTACTGTTTTAAGTAACGATGAAGTTATTGATGGTAAGAGTGAAAGAGGTGGCTATCCTGTTATTAGAAAGAACCTTAAACAATGGGTTATTGATCAACCAAAATTCGCGGAACGCTTATTAGAAGGTTTAAATAGAATTGATTGGCCAGAATCCACTAAAGAAATCCAAAGAAACTGGATTGGTACATCTAT
>CAMNMM010000165.1:0-2627 GCA_946544655.1 uncultured Caryophanales bacterium
TAAAATCATTACTAGTAATAAGAAGGCGCATTTTAATTACTTCCTGAGTGAGTTTACAGAATGTGGTCTTGTTTTAGTGGGCACTGAAATCAAATCATTACGTACACATGGTTGCTCATTAAACGATGCCTATATCGTTATTAGAAGTGGTGAGATGGAAGTTCTTAATATGCATATTAATCCATATGATAAGGGCAACATCTTCAATCATGACCCATTAAGAACTCGTAAGTTATTACTTCATAAGAAAGAAATTAAATGGTTCGAAGAAAAAGTTAAACGCGATGGTTTCACAATCGTACCTACACGCGTCTATCTAAAAAGAGGCAAAGCCAAAATGGAAATCGCTTTAGCGAAAGGTAAGAAACTCTACGATAAACGTGAAACTATTAAACAAAGAGATATCAAACGCAGCATTAAAAACGGAGAAGATTAATATGAGCAAGATAGATTTAAAAACATATTTTGATAACGTTGGTCATGGTGATTACCAAAGAGAAAACTTCGACTCATTTCTAAAGAAAGTCGGTTTTTCTTATAATGTTCCTTCTATCCATATCGCTGGTAGTAATGGTAAAGGTAGCACCGCAAATTATCTTGCTAATATTTATCGCGCTCAAGGATATAAAGTTGGTTTATTTACCTCTCCATACTTAGAAGTCGTCAATGAAATGATTAACATTAACGGTCAAAACATCACCGATAATGAAATGGTTTCTATCCTCGAAGAATTCGCTAAGACAATTGATAAATTTTCTTTATCACCATTCGAAATTCAAACATTTATTGCCTTAACATATTTTGCTAGAAACAAATGTGATTTAGCGATTATTGAATGTGGTATGGGTGGGGAAATCGACGCCACAAATATCTTTACTCCAATCGCTTCAGTTATCACTTCTATTAGCCTAGAACACACTGCGTTTTTAGGCCGTTCAATTTGTGAAATCGCTTATCAAAAAGCGGGCATTATTAAGCATGGTATTCCTGTTATTACAGGTATCTTAAGTGAAGAAGCTATTAACACAATCGTGGAAGTTTCTAAAGAGAATGAATGCCAATTATCAGTCTCAGTTGAACCTGCAAAAGTAGTGTATGAAAATAAAGGTTTCAATTTTGCTTATGGCACTCTTTTTGATCTCAGAATTAATTCAGCGGCGACATACTCTCTTAAGGATGCTTGTATTGCTTTAGAAGTTGTCAATAAACTCAATGAATCATTCCCAGTCACTGAAGAATCTATCAAAGCGGGTTTAGCTAATACATATATGCCAGTTAGAATGGAAATTCTTAAAGATTCTCCTTTATTAGTGGTTGATGGTTCTCATAACCCAGAAGGAGTCTTAAATCTCACAAAATCTCTGCAAAACGTGGTTGGAAATCGCGTAATTCACGTCTTGTTTGCCTGTTTTAAAGATAAAAATATTGAAAGAATGCTTGCTTATTTAGGTGAATATAGCAAAGACATTACTCTTACTACATTCCCTCACGAAAGAGCGAGAACTGAAGAAGATTATTTCCTTTATTTGGCTGACTATTCATTTAAAGAAAACGCTCTTGAAACACTCAATGAATTATTAACAAATTATCCAGATGATGCAATCTTAGTTACTGGTTCATTAGCGTTTGCAGCTTACATCAAACAAAACTTGAAATGAGGTTAATATGCATATCAAATGGATTAAGACAAATATCTCCCCAATTCAAAAGATTTGCTTAACAGGTTTATTCATCGCTTTAGCTGTTATTTGCCAAAAAGTTATGGCGGTCAATTATATCCCTGCTTTGCCTTTTGTTCGTGTCTCATTTTGTGGTCCAGCATTAATCATTTTTGCTTCGATTATTCTTGGTCCTTTTTATGGAATGGTTGTGGGTGCGGCGTCTGATTTACTTGGCTATTTAATTTTTGATCCAAGAACAAATCCAATGTTTATTCAAATCACTTTAATTTATGCTGTTCTAGGTTTTGCTTCTTATTTTGTATTTTGTCTTGTTCGTTCAATCACTAACCGCAAGTTGATGTTAGGAATTGAAATAGGAACACTTCTCCTCATCTGGGGAGTAACAACTGCTTTCTTAATTACGAATGCGAAAGTTGATCTTGTCTTTAAAATTATTGTTCCAATTATTTCTGGTTTGCTTTTTATCGGATTAATTTTGTTCTCTGTTCTCTTTAAGGGAAAAGAAGACAATCCATTTATTAGTCCGTTACATATTTGTTTTGCGTCATTTGTTTGTGATTTCTTTTTCCTATTATGGTTTGGCTCATTGATGAAAGCTTGGGCTTTTGGCTTCAATATTTTCATCACCATCTTCTTATGCCAAGCCCTAGTAATGTTTGTGAATGTGGTTTTAGATACATTCTTTATTTCAACATTCCAAAGATTCACGAAGAAATATTTTGTGGAGGCTAGGTAAGATGGAAAGAAGAAAAGCTGAAGATTTAGAACCAACTGAAACAGTCCCAATAGATCCAAAAAGAGAAACAATTACCTTTCCTTGGGGCACGGCAATCATCATGGGAGTTTTGATGTTATGCATCATTGTTTGCTTCATTGTTGTGATGATTCTTGGGCCAGTAAATTCTACTTCATCAAGTAGCCTAATCTCCAGTTCAGCGGTGTAAA
>CAMNMM010000166.1:0-2610 GCA_946544655.1 uncultured Caryophanales bacterium
AGATTGCTACCTGCTATGGCTTTATCTCTCACGGTAAGATTCTTGAAGAAATTACCGCTCAAGAATTAAAAGAAAGATGCCGTAAATCATTGATGGTGAAAGTTGATAACATCGAAAAAGCGGAAAAAGTTATCAAAGAGCTTGGTGCACTTGATTACAAAGTCTCACCTAATGGTGAAATCAAAATCTACGATAATCTCAAAATCAAAGATGTTATGGCGGGTTTAGATGCCGCTGGCATCAATCTTCTTGGTATTAATTCTTCTGAGGAATCGGTTGAAGAATACTATTTGAATCTTATTAAGGAGGGCAAATAATATGAGTTGTCTATTAAAAGCCTTCTTCTATAAGATTTCTAAAGATATTACATTTAGAATCACTCTTATCATCGGTGGTGGTGTTGCCATCTTATCTGTGTTGTTATTCTTCCTTTTAGATCAACTTATTGATTTAGAAGGAGTGAGACTATTAACTGGACACGGTATGCTTGTAACAGCATTCTCTCCAGCACAAAATTATGGTATCGCCATCCCAATTAACGTTGTTTCATTCATCGTATTAGAATTTACACAAGGTACAATTAGGAACAAGATTATTGCTGGCCATTCAAAGTTTAAGATCTATGCCTCACTTTATATCTCTGGCCTTATCTTAGCTGCCTCACTCTTGTTCATCTATGTTGGAACTTTAACATTATTTGGCACAATCTTTGGTGGATTTGATGTTAATGTTGCCACAATGTTAGGGTCTTCTGGAATTGGTGCTTACGCCACTACGGAATACATTATTAAATTTGTTATTCACGCTCTATTGGCTTATACCACAATTGTGTCATATGCTGTATTCATCGCTACAACATTCAGATCAATGGGTCCATCCATTCCATTAGTATTTGTGGCCATCTTCGGTCTATACTTCATCGGAATGATTTATGGTAGCATGGTTATTGGCATTGAAAGAGCCGAGTGGCAAAGCTGTAGCAATGCAATAGAAGAACTTGCCAAAGAGCCAGGAAATGAGCTTGCAATTGCTGCTATTGAGCAAGAAATGGCGGAAATGAAGCCAACATATGATACTATGTTGACTGTCGAAAATATCTTAAAGTGTGTCGATCCTCTCTATAGTGTTTCGTACACCGAAACATATATGGTTGGCGTAGGCGATAACACGAAGACATTTGCAACTATAGATAACCTCGGTTTCTATGGTGGGATTGCTAGCAATTTAGCATATTCTGCAGCATTCTTTTTCGGAGGTGCTTGCTTATTTAAGAAAAGAGATGTTAAATAATATAGATAAAAAATTTTTCTTAGCAAAAATTGTCGGCTTAAACGTCTTATACATGAGAGGCGAACAAAAAGCCTCTTCCCTCAGCGCATTACAAAGATTATCATTTGTTATCTATGCCGACAGATAAAAATGCGCTAAACTAAAATTGTCTATTGTCTCTTTAGCAATAGAGTCTCCCTTTTTAAAGGTTACTGGTCCCCCGATCGGTAATCTTTTTCTTTTAGCAGGTTTTAGTTTTATAATCGTCTTAATAGGTGAGAGGTGAAAATAGTATGAAAAAAATAATGATGGCGATTGCCCCTTTACTCATCTTGACATCATGCGCTAATCAAGCAAGCTTAGCTAAACTTAATAAATTTGCGTTAAATAAACCAAATAAAGCTTTTAATACCGTTCAAACTAAAGAACTAAATAAAGGCTATATTGATTCTTTAAAAGAGTTCTCTCTTGATTTCTTCCAACAAACAAATGGTGACGAAGATAAAAATCCAGTATTCTCACCAATGTCTATTGCTACATGTTTCTCTATGGCCTATGACGCTGCGGATGGAGAAACTAAAAAAGAATTAGGAGAATTACTCCATTATGATGAAGAAGCATTCAATCATCTTGATGAAATCAAAAATGCTTTATTAAGATCAGCGATTAATGACGCTAAAAAGAATACTTATCTAAATATTTCCCAATCATTTTGGGCTGATAATAATTCAACGATCCATGAGGATTATTTAAAAACACTTCAAGACTATTATTTCGCTGAAGCTTATCAAGGCGATTTACCTACCATGTATAACGAAGTAGCGGATTGGATAAATGATAAAACTAAACATTATCTCAACGTCAAAGGTGAAGATTTCCAAGAAATGCTCGCTAGTGCTATTTATGCACTTATCAATACTGTTTATCTTAAATCTGCTTGGGTTAATGAATTCAAAGAAGAACTTAATTATCAAGGCAATTTCGTTAATCTTGATGCAACCTCCACTAAAGTCACATATATGGAAAAAAAGTTAGAAGATTCATATTATTTTACTGGAGACGGGTATGTGATTTCTTCTCTTCCGTTTGAGCATGACTTAGAGTTTAGAATGCTTTTACCAAATGTTGATACTGATTACGCTAAGGTATTAGATGATAGAACTGCTTTAGATAATCTATTAGCCCTTCCATTGGATAAAGCTGGAATACCAGAAAACGCCAGTGGTATCACCCAAAAAGGCACAGTTGAATATACTATTCCCCAGTTCAAAGTAAGAAGCATATTCAATTTAGTTGATATGTTTATAGACAGAGGCATTGAAACACCATTTAAGCCAGGAT
>CAMNMM010000167.1:0-2587 GCA_946544655.1 uncultured Caryophanales bacterium
CGTGACTTAGTTGTGGACTATATGCGTGAAAAATATGGTAATGAGCATGTCGCTAATATCGTGACTTTCCAAACAATTCAGGCTAAACAATCTCTTAGGGATATAGGTAGAGTATATGGCTACTCTAATAACGATATCGACTTATTATCTAAACGTATCACTAATCCAAAATATTCTCTTAGAGAAGCTTATAAGAATTTACCTGAATTTAAGAAACTTGTAGATAGCGATAACTATTATTTAGAAATCGTCTCATTAGCGAGTAAGATTGAGGGTCTTATTAGACAAAGTGGCTTACACGCCGCTGGTATCATTTTAAATAACGATTCTTTAGAGGAAGCTTTACCAATCCTTACTGATTTTAATGGTCACTACATCTCACAGTACGAAATGGGTTACTTAGAAGAACAAGGCTTCTTAAAGATGGACTTCTTAGGACTTAGAAACTTAACCACGATTGATTATTGCGTTGATTTAATCAAGAAGAACAATCCTAACGCTGATATAGATGTTAAACATATTCCTTATGATGACCCTAATGTTTATAAGCTAATTGCATCTTTACAAACAATGGGTGTTTTCCAACTTGAAAGTTCTGGTATGAAAAGAGCGATATCAATTCTTAAGCCAAGTTGCTTTAATGATATCGTCGCTTTACTAGCCTTATTTAGACCAGGACCAATGGATTCCATTAATACTTACGCTAAGCGTAAAGAAGGTAAAGAAAAGATTATCTATGATGATCCATGTTTAGAGCCAATCTTAAAAGAAACTTATGGCATTATTGTCTATCAAGAACAAGTCAATATGATCGCCACCACTATGGCGGGTTTCTCGATGGGTGAAGCCGATATGTTTAGAAGAGCGATATCAAAGAAAGATATCGATAAACTTTTAGAAAGTGAAAAAGCCTTTATTGAAGGCTCTATTAAACAAGGCCATAGCGAAAAGACCGCGAAGAAAGTCTTTGACTTTATTAAGAAGTTTGCTAACTATGGCTTTAATAAATCTCACTCTGTGGCCTATTCTGTTATTGCGTGCCAAATGGCCTATCTTAAGTACTACTATCCACTTGAATTTTATGCCGCGATATTAGAAACAAGTAGTTCCACAAGTGACACTAAATTTAATGAATATGTTAGTGAAATGAAGCAAAGAAATATTGCCATTATTTCTCCTAATATCAATAAATCCGCGAAAGACTTTGTCGTACAAAAAGAAGGTTTATTATTCCCATTAAGTGCGATTAAAGGCATTAATGAATTATTTGTTAATGCGATATTAGAAGAAAGAAATAATAACGGTGAATATAAGGACTTCTTTGATTTTGTGGGAAGAATGTATCGCTACAAGATTAATGAAGCCCAAATTAATAAATTAATTGACGCTGGATGTTTTGATACATTCAATCCATCAAGAGCGTCCTTTAGAGCGAGTATTAGAAGTGCATTACAATATTCTGAACTTGTCTTTAAAGAAAATGACCAACTTAATATTGGATTCTCTGATTTGATTACCCCATATCTCATCGAAGATCATGATGATCCATTAGAGAATTTAGATAAAGAATATGAAGTTTTAGGAATTATGCTTTCTAATAATCCTCTTCACTATAAGACCGATATCTTAAGAGCGAAGAAAGTCACCCCTATCATCGAGGCTAAAAACGAATTTAACGCGGTTATAGCCGGTATGATTAGAAGTGTGAAAACAATTACCACGAAAAAAGGCGCCACTATGGCGTTTGTCAAGCTTATGGATGAGACCGATGAAATCGAACTCACCTTATTCCCTGAAGCTTATCAGGAAGGTATTTCATTATTAGAAAAGAATTCTTTAATCATCGCGACGATAAAGAGAGAAAAACGCGATGATAATTATGACTTTATTTGTAATAAAGTAGAACCATTAGAGGAATAGATTATGCCAAAGATTACAATCATTGATGGAAACTCCTTGCTCTTTAGAGCATACTTTGCTACAGCCTATCCTGGTGTCGAGATTATGCGTACACAGGATGGGACACCTACTAACGCTATTTTTGCGTTCTCTAGCATGATTAATAAGATCCTCTCCACTCTTAAAAAAGATGAAGGTTTAATGGTCGCTTTTGATGCGGGTAAAGATACATTTAGAAAAGAACAACTTGAATCATATAAAGCCAATAGAAAACCAACGCCAGAAGATTTAGTAAGACAGTTTCCAATGGCTAGAGACTTCTTAAAAGCTCTTGGCATTTTCCAATTTGAACAACATGGTTATGAAGGCGATGATATCGCTGGTACTGTCGCTAAACTTGCGGAAAAAGAAGGCTATCAAGTCACTATCTACACAAGTGATAGAGACTTCCTTCAACTCGTTGGTAGTAACATCACTGTTAACATCATCCGTAAGGGTATGTCAGATATCGTCGCGATGACTCCTGAAGTCGTTAAAGAAACCTATGGTTTTGAGCCACTTCAAATCATCGACTATAAAGGTTTAAGAGGTGACGCGAGTGATAACCTACCAGGTATTAAAGGTGTTGGTGAAAAAACTGCCGTTCAATTGATTGAACAATATGGTAGTTTTGACACTATTATTGCCC
>CAMNMM010000168.1:0-2580 GCA_946544655.1 uncultured Caryophanales bacterium
CGCGTATCACTAATCTCACAAATAAAAGAACACCATGTTGTAATTGATAAGTATCGCTGTTCATAACTGTTAAGATTTTAGAATTACTAACTTGTTCTCTTTCCTTTTTAGATAGTTTGAGCATCTTATCAAATAATGATTCTCTTACTTCAGTGCCTACCGCTACTGATGCAACAGCGGCGATATATTGACTAATCATGGTAAGACCAAAGCCCACGATACCCATGATTAAGATAATTAAGCCACCCACTAAAGCATCACTCATAGAGCTAGATGAATGATTAAATAATTTAATAAAAGATGCTACTCCTGCTGAGATCTGATTAGGAATATTATCAGGACTACCATATTGATTTAAATCAATAATGGCTTTCATAAATAAAGGTATTAATAAATCAAATATCGCTTCAATGATTTTGATAAATGGTCCTAGAGCAATACTGAGGATGTTATGTTTGTATGAATCAGATACTTTTTTAATCATCTCTACTATAATACCATTTAATAGCAATTATATTGTTATTATTTTGCTCTATAATCGTAAAAGTTGAATGTCATTCACTTTTTGTTTTATAATAGCGTCATGAAATTTGGAATTTTAGTTAAAAAAGTTAGACAAAGATATAGACTCACACAAAAAGAACTCGCAGACGCTCTTGGCTATTCTCATAAGTCCATGATTAGCAAGATTGAAAAAGGCGAAACAGAAATGAGTTACGATAAAGCCGTTCTTCTCGTAGAGAAGTTTGGTTTAAACGCTAATGAACTATTCTTTGAAGTTAGTGAAAAGCCTAGTTTAGATGGCCGTGATAAGAAGATTGTCACCATCCAAGATATTTCTTGCTATGGTCAATGCTCTATAACAGTGGCTCTACCTATCTTAAGTGCCTGTGGTTATGAAACCGCTATTTTACCAACATCTATATTGTCCACTCATACCGCTGGATTTAATGGTTTTGAGTACAAAGATATGGATGAGGAATTAGACAAGTTCCTTAAACATTGGGACAAAGAAGGTTTAGGATTTGACGCTATCTATACTGGTTATTTAGGCAGCGTTTCTCTTATCGATTTCACTATTAGAGCAATTAAACAATTAAAGAAAGAAAACTCCTTAGTAATCGTTGATCCTGCAATGGGTGATAAAGGTAAATTATATCCAGCATTTAATGAAGAATACGCATTAAAAATGCGTGAACTCATCAAAGAAGCGGATATCATCTTACCAAATATTACAGAAGCCGCTTTTATGAGTGGTTTCCCATATCAAGATAAATACGATAAAGAATATATTGAAAAGTTACTTAAAGAATTAAGCAAATATACATCTGCAAAGATTATTCTTACCGATGTGTCATTCCAAAAGAATGCCACTGGTGTTTATATTTATGATAATGGCTATTTCCAATATTATAAACATCATAAAATCGGTAATGGATATCATGGAACAGGCGATATCTTCTCCTCGACATTTGTCGCCTCTTATTTAAAGAATCATGAATTATATCTATCCGTTAAAATGGCCGCGGATTATGTCTATCGATGTATCAACTACACCCAAAGTGATAAGGATCACTGGTATGGTGTAAAGTTTGAACCATTATTAAATGGTTTAGTTAACAAATTGAATGATATCGAAAGGACAAATAGAAAAATGATCTTAAAACATGTTGACGAAGCAGTCGGTAAGACTCCATTAGTCGAACTTACAAATTACGAACAAAACTTAAAATTAAATGCGAGAATTATCGCTAAAGTTGAATACTTTAACCCAGCAGGTTCTGTCAAAGACAGAATCGCTAAGGCGATGATTGACAAAGCGGAAAAAGATGGCTTAATCAAAAAGGATACAATCCTTATTGAACCAACAAGTGGTAACACTGGTATTGGCTTAGCTATGGTCAGCGCTGCACGTGGCTATCGCTTAATCATCACAATGCCTGAAACTATGTCTATTGAAAGAAGAAATCTTTTAAAAGCCTATGGTGCGGAACTTGTCTTAACAGATGGTAAGTTGGGTATGAAAGGCGCTATCGCAAAAGCGGAAGAATTACATAAGCAATATCCAAATAGCTTTATTCCAAGCCAATTCACCAATCCTGCTAACCCAAATGCCCACTACTTAACAACAGGTCCAGAAATCTTTGAAGAATTAAGTGGTCGTGTTGATATCTTTGTAGCTGGCGTTGGTACAGGTGGTACAATCTCTGGTGTTGGTAAATACTTAAAAGAACAAAATCCAGAAATTAAGATTGTGGCAGTTGAACCAGAATCTTCTCCAGTCTTATCAAAAGGCACACCTGGTCCACACAAGATTCAAGGTATTGGCGCAGGCTTTGTTCCAGATACATTAAATACTGATATCTATGATGAAATTATCACAGTTTCAAACGAAGATGCCTTCGCTACAGGTAAACTATTAGCGAGAAAAGAAGGCTTACTTGTTGGTATCTCCAGTGGCGCTGCTGTGAAGGCTGCAACCATCCTCGCACAACGTAAGGAAAATCAAAGTAAAACTATCGTGGTTCTCTTACCAGATACAGGTGAAAGATATCTATCCACAGATATGTTTAAGGAAGA
>CAMNMM010000169.1:0-2577 GCA_946544655.1 uncultured Caryophanales bacterium
TGAAACTAAAATGATTTTCTTTATCAAATTCTTGTGTTATTTCCGATAATATTTGGCCTTTTAATGATAGTTTTGCAGTGATTTTGCCATTTCCGACCTTGTGATACTTAGTGGTTAAATCAACTTGGACTTGGCCATTATCTAAGAAAGTTATCTTGTGTCTAAATTGTTCGAAGTGTCCTAAGGTAGTGGACAAGATATAAATGTCTCTATATATACCCATGTCACCTAAGTTTGGTCCCCAGTCCCAACCGAACATACAGTTAGATTTTCTAATGACACTTGTTTTTGGTTCGACAAAATATGCAGCTTCTTGTTCCGGTCCGAAATATTCATTGTTCTTATAATTCCAAACGTATTGATATGGGGAAGTGAAATGAATTCTTATGTGGTTGTGTTCTTTTAAGATTTCTTTCGCTAATAATATCTTTTGAGGAAGATGCATATCTTTGTTTCTAAAGATAAATTCATTGTTGATATAGATATCTGCGATGGTATCGATACCATCGAAGCATAAGAAATTATCTTGCTTCAATTGTTCTTTGCTTAAATCGAAATCTCTTTCAAAATCAAAATCTTCAAAAGAAATTTTCTTGGTCTCATATTCATTCATCCGATAATAAGGATCTTCAATGAGATTATTTTCTAATAATGCGCTTAAAACTGAGCCAGGCATTTGGGCTTTAATGTTTTGGTATTTCAGTGAGTTAATTATCCATTCACCATTAAGATTAGTTTTCATATAAAATATGATATTATTCCTTTAATTCTCATTCAATATTAGGTCAATTAAAATAATTGATTTTATAAAAATTGAATGTTGTCAACGTAGAAATAGCAATTAGTAATCAAATCAAATTATTGACAAGAAATTTTAATATTTTTCTTCGTTTAAACGATTGTTTATTACAATTTAATAAAAGTTAGATACAATATATCCGGTACATTTATGAATCTTTGGTTGGCCATCTCTTTAGTCATTGGTGTTGTTACAATCTATATGTTTGCGATAGAGATCTTTTCTGTCGCTTTTAAATTAACTGGTTTAGCCACTAGTAAGATTAGATTCCAGGTAGGCTCTTTATTCACTGGTGCAGGTTATACCACCGCAGAAAGCGAACTCATTGCTAATCACGAGAAAAGAAGAAAGATCGCTTTAGCGTGTATGTATACGGGCCACATATTCTCCGTGGCCTTTATGGGTTTAATCATCAACGTCTTATTCTCCGCGAGTATGCTCATCGCTTCCTCTGATATTGAAATAAGCAAGTTTACAGAATGGTATTTTATTGTTCTTTATATCACTTTGTTCTTCTTCTTTTTGATGCTATTCATCAAAATACCTCCTATTAATAAGAGATTCCAAAAATTGTTAGAAACTATTGCGATTAATTCTTCTAGAAAAAATAGAAAAACTAACATCATGACTGTTTTAGATATGTATGGTAAATATGCGATTGCGGAAGTGATACTAAATATCATCCCAGAATTTGCTAGAGAAGTTCCATTGCATCAAATGGGTTTAACCAAAAAATATTCTATTAATGTTCTTTCTATCAAAAGAGGAAAGAGAATTTTAGAAGTTACTAAGGATACGATGTTTCGAAAAGGCGATGTCTTAGTTATCTATGGTTTAAGCAATGACATCACGGAAGCTTTTGTTAATTCTCTTAATAAAGAAAGCACGGCAATCACAGTCGATAAGACCAATGAAATCACATTAGTGAATAACTATGGTCCTAATGCTTTAGTGGAAGTCTATGTCGATGAAGTTCCTCAGGAATTAGAGAACGTAAAAATGCAAAATTCCCCGTTAAAAGTCCGCTATAACATCACAATTGGTATTATTAAAAGAAAAGATGATTATATCTATGTCGATAAAGACACTATTATTCAAAAAGGTGACACGTTAACATTATTCGGTCCTTATAAGAGTATTAAATTATTGTTTAATAATGATGATAAAGATAAAACCAGTATTGAATAATAATAAAAGCCACTTAAGTGGCTTTTTAAATTGCATTAATAAGTTATGATTGCAAAATATTGTAATAATTTCGCAAATATAGGATATAGATATCAAAGAATATTAACAATAATATTAAATTAGAGTTAATGGAGGAATATTATGAAAAAACATAATTATTTACTTTTTTCTTTTGTTGCTGCCATCGCTGCTGTCGGCGTTGGTCTAGTTTTGGCGCAACAACATAATGCAAAAAACTTCTTAGCTGGAAAAGCGGAAGACTGCACACACGAACATGTGGTGCACTATGATGGCGTTGCTCCAACCTTAGAAAATACTGGTAGACCAGAACACTGGGCTTGTTGCGATTGCGGCAGAGCATGGTACAACCAAGCTTTAACCGAAGAGATCGTCGGTAGACAATCTAATCCCGCCGTCGTGGACTTCGCTAAGAAAACAGCGATGACCGCGATTAGCAAAGCTGATCTCGATGCCGATGATAAGATTAACAACAACGTTGTTGGTAAAGTCAAATGGACAGATCAAAACGATCTCGTTAATAGTCCTAAAGCCTCTACTGAAGACAAGATGGAATACTATAGTATCGATGG